>JAFGBA010000325.1 GCA_016933395.1 Sedimentisphaerales bacterium
AGCAGTATCGAAGCGGTCAGGTGGATTTGGATTATGTCGGTCATTATTTTCGATATGCGTATCAGGTGCGTCAGGCTATTACGCAGCATGTCCAGAATGTCACGAGCATTCAGAAAGAATTGAATGTGGCGCGAACGGAACTGTCACAAGCAGCTCAACGTAGTAAAATTCTGGAAAAGCTCAAAGAAAAACAACAATATCGTTACGATAAGCGATTGCAACGTTTGGAAGCAGTCCACCTTGATGAACTTGGTATGCAAAATCACATACGTCGGCAACATAATAACAAGGAAAGTGTGAATTAGGAAGCGATAAGCATATATGCGGTTATTTCTAACCATTTTGGTCATCGTGCTGCTGGTGCATTCCCTGGTATTGCTTGGGTTGCTCGGATACAGTGCGGTAACGGGCCGGCTGGGAGAACAACAACGACAGCAGTATCTGGCGACCTGGCGAGGTGAAACTTTAGTGGCTCCTCCGGAAGAAGTCGCCGAAACGGTCGAGGAGGAGAGTCCGCAGGAAGCGGCCGCCCGCATTGCCGAAGCACAAATGCAGACGGAGATCTTGACGAATGAATTACAGCAAAAAATGGCTACCGTACGCGATATGAAAATATCGGTCGAACTCGCCCAGGCGCAACTTAATAAAGACCGCCGGGAGTTGCAGGAACAAATGGATGCGTTCCAAAAGGAGCTTATATCGCAAAAAGAACGAGCGCAAAGCGAGGGTTTTCAGAAGGCGCTGAAAAATTATTCGCAGATGAAACCTAAATACGTGGTGGCGGATTTTATGCAAATGGATGATGAATTAGTGGCGGAGTATCTGGGAGCAATGAAATCCGATGTGGCGACGAAAATACTAAATCAATTTCGTGATTCGGAAGAACAGGCCAAGCGGTTGCGGGTAATGGAGTTATTGCGAAAAAACAACCGTCTGACCATGAATTAATCAGGGTAAAAACAGCGAAACATGGATGTTAAGACAATTAAAAATCAATCGCTAAACTGGCCGCATAACGTTGCCAGAAATAACAAAATACAATCCGAACAAGGTGTGTTTGAAGCAATTTTCACCGCAATGCAGCAAACATCGGCGTCATCTCACTCCTCATCCGCGTCAAAAACCGACAGACGTGATATAACCACGACGGTGGAGGCCCATAAGCAAGGGAAGCATCGGGCGGATCATCGTGATGAAGATATACAAACGGATGTGACACAGACGTCGGAGCAGACGGATTATATTGACGAAAGTGAACAACCATCCTGCCGCCAGGAGACTTCCACTTCACCGGCGGAATCCGCCACGCCACAAGATGAGGTGACGAATGTATCAGAATCAGAAGACATGCCTCAGGGTGAACAGAACATCGATCAGGCTGCGGAGTCATCGGTCACGTTAACCGCGGAAACAACGATAACTGATGGGCAGGGAGCCGGCTCAATGCTTCCTGATACAATGATAGCGACGGTATCTAACGAGCAGGCAGCATTAACGACTGAATCATCGCAAAATGCCGCTTCTCCACAATCGGAGTTTCAGGCTTCCTCTTCATCGGTTAGCCAAGACAATGCAGATGCTTCGGTGTTTGCCGCATCCGCTGAGATAGATGCGAAGAACGAAACCGCCGCAGCTCAAACCGAGACTGTACAACAGGGACAGGCATCGACACAAACCGTCGCTTTCGCTTTGGGAAAATCTGTGGTGGTTAATCATGAAGCCACAGACGAATTTTCCTTGTTGCAAAAACCGGCAGCCAATACAGTCACTCAAACAATAGACACGAAGGACGAGAACGCTATGCAGGCGACGGTGGCACGGTTGAAATCAGAAGCAATAGCTGACGAGGGCGACCATGCTAATGAGGAAACCGCCTTTGCGCGGGATAATGACGCCGGGCAGCGGCAAAAAGCACCAACAATTTTCTTTGAAAGGGAATTGAAGGTTGAAGGTGAAACGTCCTCATCAAGCGGATCGCGACAAACTGCCGCGGAAACATCTGCCCGGAATCGCGCCCATCGACAGGAACAATCAGTTTCAGCAAATGACACCGAACTTTCTGATGCTTCCACGGATATGAACGAGTCGAAAACAGTAAAAACAACGACAGGCGCTATAGCCGCCGTCACAATCCCGGAGAATGAGACGACTTCCGCCGCTGTTATGAAAGCCAATGTGCAATTAACGGATATGACCAGTTCATTAAAAATGCCTGCAAGTGAAGCAAAATCGACCGAGCCTCAGACTCAACGAAATATAGAAGAAATCATCAAGTCGGCGCAGACGGCGGTAGCGAGACATTCATCGCGCATCCAATTGCGTTTGGATCCTCCGGAATTAGGAATGTTGCGGGTGGAAATACGTTCGGGTCGGGACGGATTGCAACTACAAATGCAGGCCACAACGGTCAAGGCTCAGGAATTACTCAGACAACACAGTTCGGAACTAAAAGCCGCTTTGGAACAGCAGGGCCTGCCCGCCAGTCGCATTGACATTCAACTGCGCATGGATTTGCACGAAAATTCCTCTCATTCATCCTCGGAGCAGCAACATGGCGGCAGGCAGTCGGCCTCGCAACAGCAGCAGGGACAATTCGGCCGGGAAATGCATCAGCAGCCTCAGGGGCAAACCGATGGTCGTTCGCACCATCGCGAGACGGCTTTCGCCAATGCCCCGGGCGCTAATGAGAATGGCTGGCGAGAAATGGATTTTACCCGTCTTGATGTGACGGTGTGATTATGAGAACAGGAGTGAACAGGTGAGCACAATAAGTAGTGTAAGCGGAACATCTGATTTGGCCTCCGCCAAGCTGGAACAAACGCTTAGTTCGGATGATTTTTTGCAGATTATGATTACCGAACTGACCCATCAGGATCCATTCGATCCCGTGAAAAATGAAACATTGCTCAACCAGATGTCATCTATCCAGCAGATCGAATCGCAGCAAAACATGAGCAAATCATTTAAAACGCTGGTAAGCAATTTCGATCAATTGCTCAAGCGGGATGAATTAAGCACGGCGGGTAAGATGGTCGGCCAGATCATCAGCGGCAAAAATCTTTCCGGCACGGATGTATATGGCAAGGTTTTGGCGGTGAATGTCAGCGAAAACGATATCATCCTCGAACTGGATACGGGTGATAAGGTCAAAATGAGCGACTTGACGCGCATGGGCGGCCAGAACAGCGCGGATGTCATCGGCAAGATGGTCGCCGGTCGCACCATCAACGGCGATAATGTGGTAGGCAGAATCGAATCGCTTTTGGTTGACAAGAATCAAATTTTATTGAGTGTAAGCACGCGCGACCTGAACGGTGAGGAAACGCTGGTTGAAATGCCCATGAATAACGCCACGCTGGTCGGTAAGGATAATGTGGATACGATGTTGGGTTGCAACGTCGAAGGGTATGCTGAGATGAATGGTCAGTTGCAGAAGGTTAAGGGACTGGTTGTCAGTTATCAATTGCTTGCAGACGATCAAGTGGTTCTCAACATTGTTGGTGAAAACGCAAATTATGAACTGCCTTTAACAGAGGTGACGCGGGTGTATATCTCCGCGTCTAATTGATGGAGACTGAATTATGGGTTTAACGTCGTCATTATTCGCCGGTTTGTCCGGAATGAAAACCAACGAATTCCGGATGGATGTGGTGGGCAACAATATCGCCAACGTCAACACGACGGCTTTCAAGTCGTCGCGTGCGACGTTTCAGTCGCAGTTTTACAGCACCTTTAATTTTGGTTCAGCGCCCAACGGGCCTGTGGGGGGAGCCAATCCAATGCAGGTGGGCACCGGCAGTATGGTCGGCGCGGTGACGCGAGATTTTTCCGGCGGTTCACCCGAAACCACCGGCGTCAAGACCGATCTGGCGATTCAAGGCCAGGGCATGTTTATCCTTAATCGTTCCGACGGTGCTCAGGTTTATACGCGCGACGGAAGCTTTCAGTTTAACGCTGAAAATTATCTACTCAGCTCTGATGGATATTTTCTACAGGGCTATGGCGTGGACGCCAATTACAATGTTGTTGAAGGAACGTTGACCGACCTGCGCATCCCCCTGGGTGAAATCACCACGGCCGCGACAACCAATAATGTTGCCTTTAGCGGTGATTTAAATGCTGAGGGTTTATCGGCAATAGATCCGATTTCAGGTGAAGCCAACGGTCAGGTGCGCACCATTCTTGATACCGCCAATGGCAGTCAGGTGCTGACGTCGGCCAGTGGACCTTTAACCGGAGGCGATTTGCTGACTACGCTGGAAGTAGATGGCGTCGCGATATTTGCCGTGGGGAATGAAATTGTGCTTAATGAAGCAATCAAAGGCGGACAAACGTTGCCTCAAGCTTCTCTTGAGGTGACAGCCACAACGACGGTGGATGATTATCTTGCCTGGATCGAAGACGTGTTGGGTATATTTAATTCAACCGATTATGATTTATCGAGTTTAGATTTTACAGGCGGCACACCGCCGTTGGATATTTCTAATCCCGGTGTGCGTATCAACACCGCCGGTGATGGCATCGAAATTGTTGGTAATGTCGGTACATATAATTTGTTGGAATTGGGCCGCCAGGCGATTCAGGTTCAAACCGGCACCGGAGTGACTCCACCGGTCGGTCAGCCATTTAATTTTCAAGTGCCCTCTGGTTTCTCGCAGGCGGACATCGAAAGCATCCGCACCAGTTTTCGCGCCTATGATTCGCTTGGTATTCCCATGGATATTGATGTTACCATCGTAATGGAATCAAAGAGCGGCACGGGCATCACCTGGCGTTTTTTCGCCGAATCAAGCGATAATGTTACCGGCGGTCGGACACTGGGTACGGGTACGATCAGTTTCGATACGGAAGGTAACTATTTGGAAGGAACAGGTCTGACGGTTTCCATTGACCGCAGCGGCACCGGTGCTAATACGCCGCAGTCAATCACTCTGGATTTTAGCACCATGGATGGATACGCCATGGAGCGCAGCGCCATCTCCATGTTGGGTCAGGATGGTTTCCCTGCGGGAACCTTGCAGGATTTTTCCATCGGTAGCGACGGCATTATCGTTGGGTCGTTCACGAATGGTTTAACCCGTCAATTGGGCCAGGTAGTGTTAACAACATTTCGCAATTACGGCGGTTTGATAGCCGAAGCTGATAATCTGTATATTACCGGTCCGAATTCAGGCAATCCTATCGTCAAAAAACCTCAGGAACTCGGGGCCGGCAGCATTAACTCCGCCGCCCTGGAATTGAGCAATGTCGATTTAAGTCGTGAATTTATTAATTTGATTATTTCCAGTACGGGTTTTTCCGCGTCCTCACGGGTTATCCAAACCAGCGATCAGCTTCTTAATGAATTGATAGCCATGACGCGATAATTATTGCTTACCCGGGCCTCGCGGCAGGGGTGTTTATTCTGCTGTCGCGAGGCCGACTTTGGATTTGAGTGGCGAAAGGCGTATTTCGCTATGGTGATAAAAACATGATTCCGGTAACACGTTTGAATGGAAAACGATTTGTCGTTAATGCCGAGCAGATTCGCTATATTGAAGCAACGCCGGATACGATGATAACTCTCATCAGCGGCGACAAAGTGATGGTCAAGGAAGACCTCGAAGAAGTCGTCCGTTTGGCGATTGAATATGGTCGACAGGTGCGAATGGCATTGTCGGTATGAAAGTAAGTATGTTATCGGACGTATATCATTTAGTAGAACGTGTTATGTAATGTAGAGGCCCTCTGGCGGCGAAAACGATGAATGAAATCGATGATACAGCCGATCAAAATAAACAGTATAAGATAATGGTTTTGTAAGGATGTAAATCCACTGCGGAAATTACTATGGACCTTGCGACGCTGATAGGATTGTTTTTAGGAATAAGTCTGGTGGGGTACGCCATTTTTGCAGGCGCCGGTGACAAAGTCGGAGTGTTTATTGATCCGGGTTCGGCCATGATGGTTATCGGCGGATCGATAGCGTCCACGCTGGTGAGTTTTCCTTTAGCGGCTTTTCTTCGTTCAGGAAAAATATTTAGCAAGGCGCTGATGCATAAAGAGCAATCGGCACAGAAGCTTATCGCTGATTTGGTTGGTTATGCCGAAATTGCCCGACGAGACGGTATTTTATCACTTGAGAACGCCACACGTGACGCCAACGATCCTTTTATTGTCAAAGGCATTCAAATGGCGGTGGACGGCACCGATCCGGAATTGATTGAACAAATCATGAACAATGAGCTTGAAGCCATAGCCGGTCGACACGATCAGGGTAAGGCTATTTTTGATAACTTTGGCAAATATGGTCCGGCGTTTGGCATGATCGGAACTCTGGTGGGTCTGGTGGTTATGCTTATGAATATGGATGATCCCTCCAAGATAGGTCCCGGCATGGCGATGGCGTTATTGACAACATTGTATGGATCGATGTTCGCAAACATGTTTGCTTTGCCCGTTGCCGATAAGCTCAGCCAGCGCAGCGATGAAGAACTGATGCTCAAAACCATCATCATTAAAGGTGTTATGAGTATACAGTCGGGCGATAATCCCCGTATTGTTGAACAAAAACTTAAAACCTTCCTGCCGCCCAGTATGAGGGGCGAAGAAGATAAGGATCAGGAGGAGTAACCATGGCGCGTAAAAAGAAAGCGGCTGGAGGCGGCGCGCCGGAGTGGATGGTTACTTACGGCGACATGATGGGTTTGTTATTGTGTTTTTTTGTGATTCTGGTGTCGATGAGCGAAATGAAGCAGGATGAGCGGTTCCAAAAGGTGATGGAATCCCTCAGGCGAGCGTTTGGCTATGAGGGCGGCATAGGCATGATGACCAGTGAAATGTCCCCCGACAACAGCATGAGCAAACAGATGACCGAATTGGTGATGCGGCAATGGCAAACCAAACTGGGCAAAAGCGCCGAGGAAGGCATTGAAGGCGAAAATCCCAGTGTGCGTACGGTGCGTGAGGGATTGCAATATACCGTGGGCGGCCAGATCAGCTTTGAGCCGGGCAAGGCTGTCCTGCTCCAGGGCGCTAAAAAGCAACTGGATATTTTTGCCGACTTTAGTCGCGGTATGAATAACAAGATACGTATTCGCGGGCATGCCGCGCGGAAACCCGCTGAGTTCTACAGGCCTTACGCCAATCTTTATGACTTAAGTTATGCACGCGCCGTGGCGGTGAAGGATTATTTGGTCGAAAAAGGCATTCGTGAACAGCGCATCACCGTGGAGGCCTGTGGCGATAATGAACCTCTTGCCGCTGAAGCGTATGATGAAAATGCCCGTAATATCAATCGTCGCGTTGATATTATTGCTACAGAGACGCTGGTTCAGGATTATGAAGGTGCGATTGCGACTGACTCAGGAGATTTAGTCAATGGCTGAACAAAAACCAACACCCAATAAAGAAGAACAAAAACCCAAAAAAAAGCTGCCGATAAAAACCTTAATAATTATTCTTGGCATTCTTTTACTGGAAGGCGGCACTATCGGTGTGTTCATGGCTTTCAAGGGCGGCCCCAGTGAGGCCGGCGCCAGCAGCGATCCTATTGTGGACACCCAGGAGCCGGAACAGAAAAAAATGGCCGAGGTTATTCTTGCCGAAGATTTCACCATTGATAATTATACCGCCGGACGTGCTCGTATCGTTATTCGCTGCGGAGTTGCCGCTAAAGTATCTCTGGAAAACCAGCCTAAATTACAGGAAATGGTTGCCGCCCATCAAACCGAAATCAAAGACACGATCAGAACGTTGGTGTCCTCCGCCCAGCCCGACCATCTGCGCGATTCGAAAAAACAGGTTATTAAACGGGAAATCAAGACCGGTATGGAGGAAATTATTGGCGAAGGACTCATTGAAGATATACTCTTGCCTGATTGGCAGTCGTACCAGCAGGAATAGTTAATAATCGCCACCTTGGTTGAGTAAATTCATGGATGAAAGGCAAACACTCGTGAGTGATGAAAAGGAAGTCAAAACGGAAGACCAGGATTCGGCGACGGAGGCTGCCGGTCCGGCCGAAGATCTAACCGAACTGCCTGATTTTTCCCAGATGCTTGAAGAGGCCGCCGTTGGCAGTATCGAATTGCTTCGCGACGTCGAGTTGGATGTTAAAATCGAGCTTGGCCGCGCCGAGATGACCATCGAAGAGCTTCTCAAGCTTCAATCCGGTTCCGTCGTCGAGCTTGATAAACTCGCGGGCGATCCTGTCGATGTTCTGATTAATGAACAATTGATCGCTCGAGGAGAAATTCTCGTGGTTAATGATAATTTCTGCGTACGCATCAATGAAATTTTGCCGGGTGTAACGGAGCAGTTTTTGAGTGATTGATAAATAAGAGATGATTTGCGTCGGGTATAAGGTTATCGCCGTAACCGGTCTTCGCACTCGCCATGCTTTTTAAGGCTAATTACTCGACGGTAGAGATGTTAACAAACAGACACAGGTGACTCAATGACCCACAGCACCACCTATCGAATCGTCATGCGACTCATGGGATTAAGGCTGATCGTTTTCAGCTTATGCTTCACTTCCTTTGTCTTCGCGACGGATGAACCTTTAGCCGCTAATTTGTCAGCCGATGCACATATAGTGAGCGATGTAAGTCTCGATCAGGCAAAAGGTTCCGTTTCAGGGGCCGCCGCGCCCGTGGACGACAAGCCGGTTGTTTTATCGGGAGCGGCAAACGTGGCAGCGATTGAAAAAACCGAGCAACGCATCATCGAACGTAGCTCGGCCGTCGGTGAACAAAAACGTTTGGCATCGCCCCCACGGAACGACAAAGCCTCATCTTTTTCCGGCTGGCGCACCATTCTGGCCTTGATTGCGGTATTGGGTTTGATTGGCTTGGCGACTTTGGGAGCACGGCGCCTATTACTGAAATCACGTAAAATAGGCGGAGGCAAACTTGTGGATGTCATTGCTCGAACCACCATCGGATCGCGGCAGTCATTGTGTCTGGTGCGGCTTGCGGATCGCCTTTTATTGGTGGGATTAAGTCCAAATCATATGGCCGCGTTGGATGTTATTGATGATCCTGAGACGGTAGCGCGATTGATGGGGGATGTTGCACGTCAGTCGTCAGATTCAATCTCCGCCGGTTTTGGCAATATATTTCAGCAGGAAAGTCAACAGTTTAATCTTACGGATAACGAGCCTGTCGCCGATGAAACGTATGCCAAGGATGCGAATCCTTCTCTTATGGCGGACTCCGGCTGGCGTCGTGCTCGTGGTGAACTTTCCGGATTACTTAATAAAGTTAAGGGTTTGAGTAGATTACATTGGCACTGAACATGTTTATGTTTATAATAACGACGCATTAAGGATGATGCTGTGATGGTTATGTCAAGGATGACATCCAAACTACTTGTAATAGCGCTTATATCGACTGTCTGTGCGTCGGTGCAGGCGCAGGCCGTCGCCATATCATCCAGTAACACGACGGCGACGACAAAAGGCGAAACAGACGCCGGCGCCGCGCTGGCGGAAAACCTTGATCCCGCCAGGCTGGTGGAGAACGCCACCAAACCCGAAAAACTCTCCTCCTCGCTGGAAATCATGCTGCTACTGACGGTGCTATCCTTGGCTCCGGCGGTTTTGGTGATGACCACTTGTTTTACTCGCATCGTAGTGGTGCTGGCTTTGTTACGGCAGGCGATGGCGACCAATCAGTTGCCGCCGGCCCAGGTGATAACGGGACTGGCCCTGTTTATGACCTTTTGTGTTATGGCGCCTACGTGGAAACAAATTCACGCCGACGCCATCGCGCCCTATATCGATCCGTCGGAGGGTGTGGCGGCTATTGACCGCGGCGAAGCCTGGCGACGAGCTCAGGTGCACATGCGCCGTTTTATGATTACCCAAATCGAAAACAATGGCAATGAAGAAGACGTCTATATGTTCGCTGAGTTCAGTTCTCCGGATGCCGTGATGCAGGAAAAAATTCGCAATGAAACGCTTCAATGGAGTGATGTTCCCCTGACGACGCTGATCCCGGCTTTTATCACCAGTGAGCTTAAACAGGCGTTCCTTATGGGTTTTTATATCTATCTGCCGTTTTTGGTTATTGATATGGTAATTGCGTCAATTTTGATGTCAATGGGCATGATGATGTTGCCTCCGGTGCTGATTTCACTGCCTTTTAAATTACTGCTGTTTGTTTTGGTGGACGGCTGGCATTTGGTTGTTGGAACCTTGATGGCCGGCTTTACGAATAATGTGGCGTTATGAAGAGGTTTCGCATGAATCCCTCGATGGCATTGGATTTGGGACGTCAGACATTAATGATGATGCTGATTATCTCAGCGCCTCTGTTAATCATTGGTCTGATTGTCGGTGTGTTTGTTTCGATTTTACAGGCGGTGACGCAGATTCAGGAGATGACTCTGACATTCGTTCCCAAAATCATCATTATGGTGCTTGCCGCCGCCGTGCTTATGCCTTGGTATCTTAATCGCCTTATGGCGTACGCAATTGAAATGTTTTCACCCATGTCTGTCCCTTGAGAGAGACGTGATGTAATGTGACGGAACGAACGTGATTTTGGTTTATAAATCGTTATGGATAACACGAACCTATTGACGCCCATACAAATGATCGCCGAACAAGCACCGGTGTTCGTCTTGGTGCTTATGCGCGTTGGCGGAGTAGTCACGGCGGGACCGCTGCTGGGACTCAGCTCGATTCCCTTGCGAATTCGCGTCCTGATTACATTGGTGTTGGCGCTAGCGGTTTATCCTCTGGTCGGGCCTGTTGCTGAACCGCCCGCCACCTGGTTGGGGCTGGTGGTTGCAGCGGGAGGAGAACTTATTCTTGGTTTGAGTATGGGTTTTCTCATTAAGCTGATGATTACCGGCATTCAGGTGGGCGCCCAATTGGTTGGCCAGCAGATGGGCTTGGCGATGGCGCGCATTGTTAATCCGCTTACCGAAGAGGATAACGATGTTCTCGATCAGTTTTTTGTTATGCTGGTTACACTGATATATGTGCTGATTAACGGTCATGTTATGTTAATTCAGGCTTTGGCTCGAACATTTCGCATGGTTCCCCTCCTGAGTGTCGAATACCACAAAGAGTTGCTGGCGGCTATGGTGGATGTACTTACTACGTCGTTTATGCTGGGCATTCGTATAGCAGGGCCGGCGCTGGCGGCAATATTTCTAGCCACACTGGCTTTGGGATTTATCTCTCGCACTATGCCGCAATTAAATATCCTCGCGGCCGGATTTCCCATACGAATTACATTATCGCTGGTGTTGTTGATCGCCTCGATAGGATCATTATGTATATTGTTTCAGGAGAAGGTTCTTGACACATTGGGACGCATTGGAACATTGTTTGGCTGAATCGTTGTAACTAAATAGGAAAAACGGATGCCATCGGAAGCCGGTGAAAAAACTGAAGCCCCAACCCCGCGTCGCTTGCAGGAAGCACGCCAGAAAGGGCAGGTCGCCAAGAGTAATGACCTGACCGCCGCTGTCGGTTTGCTGGTCGGTCTGGTTATGCTTTATTTTTATGGTCCGACGTTGTTGAATGGTTTTTTGAATCTGTTAAATCGAACATTGGGTGAATTGGGGACGGTTACTTCCGCCAAGGCCTTCACCGAGCAGGGATTTCACCTTTTGCTGCGTCAGGTGGCGTCTTTGGTGGGACCGTTTCTGTTAATTATCGCCGTGGCCGCGGCTGCGATTAATCTGATGCAGGTTGGTTTTCTATTTACAACTCAGCCGATGACGCCTTCTTTGGATAAAATATCTCCGCTGGCGGGTTTTAAACGTCTTTTTAGCGCTCGCACCGCCATGCGGCTGGCAATGAGTTTACTCAAAGTCGCGGTCATCACTCTTGTCGCTTTTATTTTCATTCGTGGTGATATGCCGCGTTTGGTAAATCTGTCTGAATGTGATTTCACCACGGTGATTCATGTTGGGGCCTTTCTGACGTTCAAACTCGGATTACGGCTGGCATTTGTGTTGCTTGTGCTTGCTTTGCTGGATTATGCCTATCAGAAATACCGAACCATGCGCGATCTGCGGATGAGCCGCGAGGAACTCAAGGAGGAGCTTAAACGCATGGAAGGCGATCCTATCATGCGTCAGCGCCGCCGCGCTGTGGCTCGGCAACTGGCCGCTCAACGTATGAGTCAGGCTGTTCCCAGAGCCGATGTCGTTATCACCAATCCGACGCATTTGGCTGTCGCCCTGAAATATGACCATGAATCCATGCCCGCGCCCAAGGTTGTTGCTCGCGGCGCCGGGTATATTGCTCAGCGTATCCGGGAGATCGCTGATGAACACGGTGTGCCTATTGTTGAACGAAAGCCGCTCGCTCAGGCGCTTTATAAAAGTTGTGAGGTGGGCGATTATGTGCCTCCGGAACTTTACAAGGCGGTAGCCGAAGTATTGGCTTACGTTTTCGAATTGGCCGGCAAAGGCTTCCGTCGCTCGCGCGCCGGCTAAATGCAAAACGAAAAAGATACAACTATAAATTATGGCAAAAACGCAAACCATAACTAGGCAACGATGGCGAAACCTGCTGCTCTCCGGCAGGGATTTCATGCTTCCCATTGCCGCCATGAGCCTGATTTTCGTTATGCTCATCCCCTTGCCTACGGCCATGATGGACATTCTTTTGGCCGCCAACCTTACCTTTTCCGCCATTGTGCTGGTGACAACGATTTTTGTGGAAAGCCCGTTGGAATTTTCCGTTTTTCCATCGATGCTTCTGGGCGCCACGCTGTTTCGGTTGGTGCTTAACTGCGCCACCACCCGGCTGATTCTTACCGCGGGTGAGCGTAGCGGCGATCCCATGATTGCCGCCGGCCATGTCGTTCGCACCTTTGGCAATTTCGTCGCCGGCGGTTCTTTGGCGGTGGGATTGATTATTTTCATTATCCTTATTGTCATTCAGTTCGTGGTTATCACCAAAGGCGCCACCCGTATTAGTGAAGTGGCCGCTCGTTTTACCTTGGATGGCATGCCCGGCAAACAAATGGCCATTGATGCCGATCTCAACGCGGGCCTGATAAACGAGGGCGAAGCCCGCCGCCGACGTGAAGCCATCACTCGTGAAGCGGATTTCTATGGGGCGATGGATGGTGCTAGTAAATTTGTTCGCGGCGACGCCATCGCCGGTATTATCATCACCCTTGTTAACATTATTGGCGGCTTGGCTGTCGGCATGCTCCAGTATGGGTGGTCCATCGGTAAATGCGCTACGGTATTCACTACCCTGACCATCGGTGACGGTCTGGTCAGCCAGATACCTGCGTTTATTGTCTCGATTTCCGCAGGCCTGATTGTCACACGTTCCACCTCCCGCAGCAACCTCAGTGATGAGCTTATCAGTCAGCTCACCAGCAAACCTCGCGCCATGTTCGTAACAGCGATCCTGTTAGCCATGCTTGCCTTGACGCCGTTGCCGAAAATTCCTCTGTTATTGCTTGCCGGTAGTTGTATTGGCATTGCTTATCTGGTCAAAAGCGGGCACAAGCAAAAAGTAATCGCACAACGAGAAGCGGAAAAGGCCGCGGCTTCAGGAACTAAACCTGCTGAGGATAAAATTGAATCTTTGTTGCCGGTTGATCGTATGGAATTGGAAATTGGTTATGCTCTTATCCGTCTGGTTGACGCCAAGCAGGGCGGCGACCTGCTCCATCGCATCAGTATGATTCGGCGACAGATTGCTTTGGAATTGGGCATTGTCGTGCCCAGTATTCGTATTCGTGACAATGTGCGTCTCGAACCTAACGATTATGCCATTAAAATCAAGGGCGTTGAAATCGCCCGCGGTAAGATTTATCCCGAACAGTTCCTGGCCATGGATTCCGGCGCTGTTACCGGAAAGATTACCGGTATTGAAACCCAGGAACCTGCATTCGGCCTGCCGGCGGTCTGGGTGCCGGCGACGCGTAAGGAACAGGCCGAGATGATGAATTACACGGTTGTCGACGCCTCCAGTGTTTTGGCCACGCATCTTACCGAGATTATTAAAAACCATGCCGCCGAGTTGTTCACCCGTCAGGATCTTAACACTCTGCTCGATACCGTCAAAGAGAAATCCGCCGCCCTGGTGGAGGATGTTATCGGCGGTTCGCTCAAGGCAGCCGATGTTCAGAAAGTGCTCCAGGCGTTGCTTGCGGAACGTGTTCCCATCCGCGATATGGAAACCATCCTCGAAACGCTGGGCGAATGGGGCGGCCGCACCCAGGATACTGAAATTCTTACCGAGTATGTGCGTAACGCCCTGGCGCGCACCATCTGCAACCAGTATCGCAGCGAGGATGGTTCGCTCCGTTGTGTCACGCTTGACCCCGGTCTGGAGGATATTGTCAACCGGCACATTGAGCGGACGGAACGCGGCGGATTTCTCACCTTGCCGCCGGCCATGGCCCAGAAAATTGTCAAGGCCGTCTCCGAGCAACTGGAATATTTGCTTCAGATTGGGGCGCATCCGGTTATTTTGTGCTCGCCGCAGATTCGTTTGCAGTTGCGTAATATGATCGCCGGTCAGGCGCCCCAGGTCGTTGTGCTGGCGTATAACGAAGTGCCGCGCGGCGTGAAAATTGAATCCCTCGGTATGGTCACCGTGGACAATGTGCCCTCCGCCCAGGCCCAACCCGCCATGGTGTAAGGAGTTGGAAATATAATTAACGTTTGTGTTTTTGATAGGCGGAATTAAACCGATTTAATGGCAACACTTGAAATGATTGGGTAAGACATGATGAACTTAAAAACGTTTCGTGCCGCCACGATGGCTCAGGCGCTGGCTTTGGTGAAGAAAACCTTCGGCGCCGACGCCGTCATTGTTCGCACCCGGAGTTACAAACATGGTGGCCTATTGGGCTTGGGCGCTCGCACCGTTGTGGAAGTTGTTGCCCGTCCGGCTCAGAAAGAGGTTGTGCCTTCTCATCTTGCCAAGGCGGGCAATTCTCTGCTGCATCGCGCTTATGTCGGAGCGGCTGCGGCCGGGCCTGCGGAGGCCAGATCAGGCTTACAACATCGAAACGGTATGGGCGACGTTGGAATATCACGAAATAATTCTCAACGTTTTGATTTTGGGCCGGCGTCTCGTGGCGCAACGGCTGACGCCTTCGTTATGAATGAACAAATGCAAACACAAATGGCCGACCTTCGTGGTTTGGTGGAAAACCTTGTTCGCGAACAACGGCGCCTGCATGTTCCCGATATGCCTGAACAACTATTTGATGTTTATCTGGACCTGATTCAGCGCGAGGTCGCCGAGGAACTTGCCCGTGAACTTATCACCTCCACGCGCGAAACACTCAACGGCGACCAAATGCTCAGTGCTCATGTTGTGCGCCGGCGAGTAACCGATGTGCTGGAAAAAATGCTCAGCACCTCCGGACCTATCAGCCGCAATCTCAATGATAAAGCTCGCGTTGTCGCCCTGATCGGGCCTACCGGCGTGGGAAAAACCACGACGGTCGCCAAGCTGGCCGCAAATTTTAAACTACGCCAAAATGCCCGCGTCGGTTTGATTACCATCGATACCTATCGTATTGGCGCCGTGGATCAATTACGGATGTATGCTCAGATTCTTGATGTGCCTCTCCGCGTTGTTTTAACTCCCGCCGAACTCAAGGACGCTGTTGCTGAAATGCGCACAACAATGGATTATGTGTTTATCGACACCGCCGGGCGCAGCCAGCGTGATAAACTTAAAATAAAGGAACTAAAAACCTTTCTCGACGCCGCTTCGCCGGATGAAGTGCATTTGGTGCTTTCCGGCACCGCGCACCATACGCATATGCTGAATGCCGCCGAGGAATTCCGCAAACTTGGCGTGGATCGCCTTATTCTTACCAAACTTGACGAGGCGGTGAGCTTCGGCGTTGTTCTCAGCGTGATGAAAAAAATCGACGCCGCCATTTCTTATGTTACGACGGGCCAGGATGTGCCTGACGATATCGAAGTTGGAACAGGCCGACGACTGGCGCGATTACTGCTTGGGCTTGAAACCGTACAGGATGAGCCTGGTGTTAACCATGAACAGGGAATACTGGCTTGACCGGGACGAAGGATGAACCGATTTTACTGAATCGGAGCGGGATATATGATAGATCAGGCTGAAAAATTGCGATTGATGGTGCGACATCATGAACGTCGCGCCGTTGTCTTCGCTGTTACCAGCGGTAAGGGTGGTGTGGGAAAAAGCAATATCGCCGCCAACCTGGCGTTGTGTCTGGCGCGCACCGATCGACGCGTATTGCTTATTGATGCGGATCTGGGACTGGCCAACCTTGACGTGCTGTTGCAGGTCCGTGCTCCCGCCAATCTAAGCCACGTCATCAATGGACGGCGGCAACTCCAGGATATAATTACTCCCGGCCCTGCTGGATTACGCCTCATTTGCGGTGCGTCCGGTTTGGCTCAACTGGCTGATATTAATGATTTTCAACGACAGCGGCTTATACAGGATATGGAATATCTTGAGCAGCAGGTTGATTTTATCATTATTGATACCGGTGCTGGAATTTCTCACAATGTCGTGGGTTTTTGTCGTGCCGCCGATCACGTGCTTGTTATTTCCACTCCTGAACCCACCAGTATTACGGACGCCTACGCCATGATAAAAATTCTCAGCCGCGAACCCGAAGGCGTAAAACTTTCCTTGTTGGTGAATATGGCTGATGACCGTACTGAAGCTAAAAAAGTTTATCAACGTCTTGCCGTTGTTGCCAAAAAATTTCTTTCCGTTGTGGTTTATGATGCCGGTTATATCTTGCGTGATGACCACTTCACCCAGGCTGTACGCCAACAACAACCCTTGGTTCTCACGTTTCCCCATTGCCAGGCGGCTCTTTGTATCAATGCTCTGGCCGGTAAACTCGGTCGATCGGCTAATGCCGATGCGCCGGGAATGGGTTTTTTCCGCAGAGTTGCCAATTGGTTTTTCTAAAATGAATGGTTTTATCGACCGATAATAGATGGAAAACAGAAAACATACATCTCGAACCTTGCGGGCCTTGCGGCTGAACGCTTTATTTATGTTCTACACACGAGTTAACGATCCGGAGGGAATGCGATGAGTCGGGTATGCGCTGCCGGTTTGGCTTTTTTAGCCTTTAGTTGTGCGCTGATTATCGGACTTTGTGCCGGTAATCCGTTTGTAACCGTGGTGGGTCGCGCCCTGCAGATTATGGGTGTTTTTTTTGTCCTCGGTCTCATATTTGGTGTGATCGGCGAGAAGGCCGTTAAAGAGAATTTCGAAACCCAGGCCGAGGCTGTTCGTCAGCAGATGCAATCCGAGGAAGCAAATTCCAGTAACCAGGTTCCGGCGTCGACCGATTCACAGCCGTCTGCACCGGCCGCACCGGTTTCACCAGGATGAAAATAATTAACACAGCAGGTACGGAAGTAGGCAATGACTATCTGTAAATTAGAAAGAGGTCCAACGATGGAGAAGGCTCAAAAACAATTGGAAGTCGAAGCGATTTGGCGCGAATACAAGGAAAAGGGTTCGGAAGAACTTCGTAACCTTCTCGTGGAGCGTTATCTGACACTGGTGAAATATAACGCTGAACGCATCTACGCCAAATTGCCCGACGAGGTGGAACTCGATGACCTTATTAGTGCCGGCGTATTCGGCCTGATGGATGCTATTGACGCCTTTGATCTTTCTCGTGGTGTAAAATTCGAGACGTATTGCGCCCCGCGTGTTCGCGGCGCGATTCTCGACGAACTTCGTAGCATGGATTGGGTGCCGCGCTTGGTGCGTTCTCGTGCCCATAAATTGGAGCAGGCTACAAAGGTTCTTGAAGCCCATTATGGCCGTAACGCCAGTGATGAGGAAATTGCTGATCACATGGGCATCTCCGAAGATGAATATATCAAGCTGAAACGCGACGCTACCGCCGTATCCCTCGTATCTCTAAGCCGCAAGTGGTTCGAAACCGATAGCCAGAAGGACGTTTGTGAAATTGATGTGCTGGAAGATAAAAGCGGGGAAAATCCCCTTGAAGAAACCCAGCGCCGTGACCTGAAAGACGCTCTCACGCGCGGTCTCAGCCGCGCGGAACGACTTATTATCGTTCTTTATTACTATGAAGATATGACCATGAAGGAAATCGGCGCTACCCTTGATCTTTCCGAATCGCGCGTTTCTCAAATGCATTCATCCATCCTTGATCGTCTCAAGGCGCAACTGCGCCAACAAAAGCGGAAAGTGCCTGTTTAAAAATCCCGAAAGACCGGAATGTTTGGAACTTATTTTTTCGCGGAGCCGATGCGATAAAATCCCCGCAGGTGAGCGCCGGGGCGAACTTCCAATCGTGCCGCCGTCACATCACCGAGCAGATTGGCCTCGGCGTCGATAGTGACTTTTTCCCTGGCAATAACGCTGCCATATACTTGGCCGCTGCCTTGTACTTCCAGATTATTCGCCTGCAATCGCGCACGCACGTGGCCGTGTTCGGCGATAACAATCGAACCGGCGGTTTCAATATTGGTGCCGGCGTGATAATGATTAATGTATTGATCTTGAACCGCCACGCGCTGGTTGCACCAGCGGCAATTGGTGCTTAAAACACGGTCGCTGACGGCTAATTCCCTTCCGCAGTGATTACAATATATTATGCGCGACATAAGGGCGTGGCGTCCTTAACGGCGAATGTGGATATACTTCAACTGTTCTATGGATGGAGGCGGCTCAATACCTATTTGGTCTCATTACGGCCGGCTTCCGTTGCGGATGGCCCCATTTTATTGACGGCGCCATTGCCAACATTGCAGTGGCCGACAAAACTCGCGCCATCGGTGACAATCAACCGGGCGCAACGCAAGTCGCCTTTAAGTTTGGCCGTCTGACGTAATTCGATTAAATCCGCCGCCGCCATATTACCCTGAACCTCGCCTTCCACGGCGATGGATCCGGCTTCAATGTCGGCTTGAATATTGGCGCCTTGGGCAACATCAAGATTGCCTTTGGTGTTGATCTGTCCTTCGAATGAGCCAAGAACTTTAACACTTTTTTCGAAGGTTAGCTCGCCTTTGAATTTGGCGTCAGGTCCGATTACAGTCGGGAAATCTTCTCCGTTCACGTCGTGTTTCCTCCAACGGGCAGACCTCCGCTGCATATTGATGGGTGTCGTTCCCTGACCGCCCTTATTGGTCCCGCCCAAGCGTAGTCAAGCGGGAGTGTGTATTATTCGCTTTCGTCGCCTCCGCCCAGCAGCTTTTCCGCCGCTTTCATAAGTTTTTCCATACGGAAAGGTTTATTGATATAGGCATCCACGCCCAGCGTCTCCGCATACACTTTATGCCGTGAACCTGGATTGGCGGTAATCATAATAACCGGGGGCTTGCCCGTTTCTTTTCGTAAAGGACGAATCTTCTCCAGCACCAGAAAACCACTGCGCCCCGGAAGCATCTGGTCGAGAATGAGAAGATCGGGAGTCTTTTCCTGAATCATGTCCACGGCCGTATTACCGTTACCGGTTGTACGGATGTCCACGCCCAGTTCAGCAACGGCGGTTTTAATGGTGGTCAGAATATCCTGATCATCATCAACAATAAGCACGTCCTTACCTTCGAAGTTCGCCATATACCACCTCGTTTCGACCAATTTTGCGGTTGGTTCCGGCGTCGGCATAAAGTTTTGGTCGCTTACCGACCGACGGCCGGGCGTTCTTTCTAATATTATTGCCAAAAGGCAAAAAAAGAATCATAACCGTTACCGGGAGTATTGTCAAGCGGTGATATTTTGCCCTTACCGGAGAGTTTTTATTCCCTACGGTGGGGGGATATAATCGTTACATTCGTTATAATCAGAACTTACGCCCATTTTGCCCGTGCCGCCTGCAAGTGTTCCCGGATCGCCAATCCGCGAGGGCAGACCTCTTCGCACAGGCCGCAATCTATACAACCCGCAACGGTTTCCCCTACGGTTAGTTCTCGATACGTCCGGCGGGCAAATAACGATTCTCCGTTAGGTTCATAATAGGTCCGGCAACGCATTATATCGGAAATCGCTATTCCCTGTGGGCATATCGAACAGGCTCCGCATGCTCCGCATGCACCCGATAGCAAGTTTGCCTGGTTATTTTTAGGAGTATCGGCTGGTTTTTCACCCGAATCTCCTTTGGCTTGACGGGTTACTTTCAACATCGTATCCAGAATGGTCATGTTGTTCATGCCCTTGAGAATCGTATGGATCATTCCTCCGGTCAGGCAGGCCGTCGCTACGGCGGCATGGTCCTCGCCGGGTGTGCCTTGGAGGGTTTTCATCGACATTGTTCCGATTTTCTTGTCGTTTACCGCTCGGTTGAGTTCCTTGTCAGCCTTTTCTTTAACGGCCGGTTGATACATCGTTAAAATCATGTCAAATATATCCGCGTCAGTAACTTCCCGAATAATCGCAGGGATATTGTTTGGTTTGCTATGCACGGTGACGCCCAGTTTTCGTACCTTGCCAGCCTGACGCAGCTTCTCGAAATCCCCTTTTATTTTGCTATAATTGGCACTTTCGGTCTTGCTGACCACAGGCAAAATAAAGTCAACATGGTCCCGTTGAAGGATTTTTAATGCTTTATCGACACAGGATTCCATGTTGCCTTCGGTTTGTTTCAAGGCGTACCAAACTTTATCCCATATTCCATTAAGCGTGCGTTGTTGGTCTTCCATGCTGCCATATTGGCTTGCTCCATGGACCATATTTACGCCGGCGGCAATAGCCCGGCGGGCGACGTTGTTATTCCACGGCAAACCACCCACAGATAGTCGGGATACCATGAGATTTGTTCGGCCCAGTTGGATGTAGCTCATACCCTCAACCTGATTGCGTTTTTCCAGTTTGGGTTTCTCCGGTTTTGGTGTTTCCGATGGGGCAGCGGGGCTATCCTCTGCAAATACGTGTTTTGCCAGCCCTAGTGATGCAGCGCCACCCAGGACTTTCTGACCGGTTTGTTGGAAAAAACGACGACGATTCATTCCCCTGCCATTACTGCGGGATGCACTCATGGGGGTTGGTCTCCTCGGTTCCGCCGGTGATACCGGCGAACCAGCCAGGCTGAGGCTCGCACGGGGTCAACCAAGTTTGCATTATTATAGGTTTTTAATTGTTGTTTTGCAACCCCGGCCAAATAGTTATAGCCTCAAGCCTCAAGTGCCGATAATTAATGATAAGCTCCGGTATGTCCTATAGAACCGGAAACGCCGAAAAATAGATATAACTTATTATATTATAAGTGGTTAGGCTGTGGCTGCTGAAACTGAAAATACCCAGACATCAGAAGAAATCATTGAGGCATCGCCTGAAGAATCTGTAGAAACCGCCGCCGATGTCGAGCAGAGTGGGGAGCAAGCCGTTGAAGATTCCTCAGCGGTGGAAAGTACTGCTGAATCGGTAGAAGCTGTGGGTGAATCCGAAGATATAGAAGCGGATAAGGAGTTTCCCGGTCTGGAAACCGTATCTTCTGAGCAAGCGACCGGAGATGAAGGTGAAAATAGTGTTCCCAATGTCCAGCAGCTTTTACGAATGAAGGTTCCCGTTATCGTCAAAGTGACGGAGAAAAAGCTTCGTCTCAAGGATGTGCTCAAATGGAATCTGGGCAGCATCATTGTCTTCGAGAAGGATGCCTACCAGAACATTGATCTGATGGTTAACAACGCCACTGTTGGCCTGGGCCAGCCTGTTAAAATCGGTGAAAAATTCGGCCTAAAAATCACCCAGATCAAGGATCCCGCCGAAACCATCCGCTCGCTGGGTCCGATGACGACAGGTATCCCTGTTGAATAAAGGGATTCCACTTTCAGCATTCGGCCGAGTCGCAATTCCGAATCCCACCCCTGACATTACCAGTATCCTCCCCAAATATACCTATTCTTTTTTGTTTTGGACAGGTGTTGGGAGTTTGAGTTGTATCTTGGTTGTTGTTTAAAAGGCCAGCCAAAAGGCGGAATTCCGCACAGACGTTGTTAAAATCCCTATAGATTTTCGGCGATTCCGGTAAAGAAAGCCGCCGAGCCGCGACGGAGGTTGCGGAGGTTATAGCCACCTTCCTGCACCACCAACAAAGGCTTTTTCATTTCCGCAACCCGCCGACCGATAGTTTGCAAGGTTTCCGGACGTAGGGTAAATGTGCCGGTGGGATCCTGTCGAAGGATGTCAAAGCCCAGGCACACGACGAAGAACTCCGGCTTGAACCTCGCGATACGGTGCAAGGCTTTATCGACGGCTTTGAGGTACTCCTCCGGACCGGTTCCGGCCGGTAGGGGCAGGTTGAGGTTAAAACCCAGGCCTGCTTGAGTTCCGGTTTCATGGGCGAAA
>JAFGBA010000326.1 GCA_016933395.1 Sedimentisphaerales bacterium
TCACAAAAAAGAAACCTCGTTTACAGTAAAATATTCCAGGAAACGGTTGACAGCCAAGACGAAAATTTCATAATATTGGCCTAATGGCATGAACATTTAGACTGATTGTTTTCGTAACACGATGAGTTGATTCATGATATTTGACGATTTGCAGTTATCTTTCACACGTAAAAAAGGGATAACGCTATACACCCAAATTAAAGACTGTTTAAGGGAATATATCGACCTGCACCAGGATCGTGAACCTTTAATTCTACCTCCACAAAGGGATTTGGCCAAACGACTCGGCGTAAGCCGCAATACCGTGAGCATGGCTTATGCCGAACTTGAGCGGGAAGGAGTTGTAGCTTCCAAAGTCG
The DNA here is from genome assembly GCA_016933395.1 of Sedimentisphaerales bacterium. Lineage (GTDB taxonomy): Bacteria > Planctomycetota > Phycisphaerae > Sedimentisphaerales > SM23-30 > JAFGBA01. The sequence goes on from JAFGBA010000326.1 coordinate 360, forward strand.
GTAAAGGCACTGTGGCCCTAAAACCTTACCATGAGATGGAAAACCGCCGTCGGCTTAACCGGCTAAGTAGAAATATCGAACATTCCGTAGAGGAAGCACTAACGCTGGGGTATTCATTGGAGGAATATCGTAGGCATGTTGAAACATTTATTCAGGACAAAAAAGAGCTTCTCAGCCATATACGCCTGGTTTTTGTAGAGTGTAATTGGGAGCAACTTAATTATTTCACAAAACATCTCGTTCTGGATGCCGCTGTGGAGATCATACCGCTGTTGCTCAAAGATATTCGCGCCAATCCTCAAAACGCCTTGAGCATTATGCGCAGCGCTGATATCGTAGTAACGTCGTTTTATCATATCGAGGAGATGGAAACCCTGATCGCCGACAACACGGTGCCGATCGTGGGCATCTATCTACAACCAGAAATGTCCACTATTGTAAATATCGCTCGTATTTCGGAAACGGCGAAGATTGGTCTCTTGGCGGCTTCACCCCAGTTTCTAGCGGAAATTCGTAAAACGCTTGCCAAAATGAACATCGAGGACCGGCGAATACGGGAGTTTTATGAACACGATAATAAGAAAAAACTACGGCATTTTATAGAGTCGGTTGATACTCTAATCGTATCACCTTCGCGCAAAAAGGACATTATTGTCGCCGAAGGCCGCAAAGACATTATTGAATTTCTTTTCGCTCCCGATAAAGGGTCCGCCAATATTATTCGTGCGGCGCTCATGGATTTACGCCAACAGCGCCAGAACAGGAAAGCAAGCGATGTCGGCACAGATCACTGAATTAACGTTCCTGGAGCATCTGGCTCCACGATTTAACATTCCCGTTCCCGAACATCTTGTCGCGGACGCCGGTGGTACGGCGATTCGCAATGCCTTCCAGCGCTGGCATAACCGGGCGTTGATAAAGCCTGACGTATTGACCGGCAAACGAGGAAAGCAGCAAGCCATCCGCGAGGTCACCGATTGCGTCGAAGCCCAGCGCGAACTCAAGCGTATCCAGGGTCTCGATCTTGGCGGCCATATTCCTCGCACTGCGTATCTGGTGGAATATATCCCTGCGGAGATGGAAGTGTACTCTTCGATTATTTACGATTCACGCTATCAGGGTCCTTCATTGACGATTTCTCCTCTGGGAGGAATGGAAGTCGAAGATGTTGCTGATGACAAAAAAGTTACCTTTCCCATCGACGTCTATAAAGGCCTTGGAGCTTATCAGGCCAGTGAAATACTGGCCAAACTTGGTTACGCCAGCAAATTGGTCAGTTTATTCTCTCGTTGCCTGGTGGATCTCTGGGACATGTTCATCGCCACGGGCATGCGGATGTGCGAAGTCAATCCTTGGCGCATTACTCCTGAAGGCAAACCTTATGCCTGCGATTTTAAGGCGATATTTGATGAGGCGAACTTCAAGTTCAACAATCTGGGTTTTCCTTTGCCGGAATATCCGGCCAACCAGACGCTTTTTGAAGAAGAAATGGGCGAATGGAACGCATCGAGCTATCGCGGCCAGGCGCATGTTTCGGACCTGGGCGGAAAAGGTATTTTGCCGATTCTATTTGGCGGGGGAGCGTCGACTATTATCATCGAGACGCTTATGCAGGAAGGCGGTGATCCGCTTATTCTCTCTGACTTCGGCGGGAATCCGCCCTACGAGCGGATGTTCGGTACAGCAAAAATCTGTTTCCAGCATTTATTGAAGGAAGCCAAATTGTTGCTGATTCTCGGCGGCAAGGCGAATAATACTCTGATAGACGTTACTTTTAAGGCAATTGCTGACGCTTTACAGGAATACGTTTACGACCATGGCCCCATCCGTATTCCGGTGATTATCGGTCGGGGCGGTCCCAAACTCGTGCAGGGGCTTTTAACGATGAAAAACACACTGGATAACCTCGGGCTGCCCTACATCATGTTCGGGCCGGACACGCCTGTTACGTTGGTGGCGGAATATGCCGCTCGATTCGTCAAAGGCTGGGAGAAGATAGGAGAAAAACAATGAGAGCACAACAGTTCAGCGATTTGCTCAAAGCACAGGATCGAGTGGCGGTTTCCAACATCACCGGCCGGGAAGCCAGTGCGGTGTGTGAGGTATCCCAGAGATATTGTTCCAATATTGTTGGCGGCTGGGCACTCGGTAAAGGCGGCCAGCCGCTGGATGTTCAGGGTGGAGAACCGATACCTGTGTTCGCTTCTGCCGAAGAATTGATGCGTTCATTACCAGCCGAAAAATTACCAAATAAGATCATCGTTTATTCACCGCCTACTGCCGTATATGGCGAAGTTAAGGAAATTATCGAACATGGCAAGGACGTTGTCGAGACATTGTTTATCATCACGGAACACGTTTCTATTGAAGTCACCGCCAAGATTGCCCAGATGTGCGCGCAGGCCAATATCGACGTTCTGGGCTGTAATACCTTGGGTATGATTAATGCACATGACGGTGTGCGGGTTGGCGCCGTCGGCGGCGATTCTCCGGTTGAAAGTTTTCGGCCCGGCTCCGTCGCTATTATCTCCAATAGCGGCAATATGGTTAACACCATGGCCTCATACCTGCAAAGCGCCGGGTTGGGCACTTCCTACGGCCTGTCAACCGGCAAGGATGTCCTTATTCTCACGCCGCTGAAAGATATCCTCAAGTTAGCCCTGGCTGACGATCGCACCAAACTTATCGTCCTTTATATTGAACCCGGCGGTCTTTATGAAAAGCAAGCCGTAGAGATGTTGCGCCAATACGATGGCGTTAAGCCTATTATCGCCTACGTAACCGGGGAAATTTTACAGGCAGCGAATCTCTCGCTGGGCCACGCCGGTGCGGTTGTGGAAGGAAATGAAACCACCGCCAAATACAAAAAGCAGCTTTTCGACGAATACTTTGGTGTCGAAGCCTTTAAACCCGGCAAACGTTACGGCAAAAGTCACAAAACGCCTGAATTGCTTAAAAAAGGCATCCGTATCCAAACGCTCCATCATTTACCTTTGGCTGCAGCGATGCTGTGTGATGTGCTGAAAATCGAAAAAGATTTCCGGCCTTCCAAACCCGCGACCCTGAATCCGTGGTTTTTGGACTACAAAGGAGCAGGAAAACACCTCCCTTCGGATCTCCTCTTGCATCCTGGAACTGTACCGGAACCGTTTCGTTCGCAAATCAAGCTGATGTTGAAGGAGACCTGGGGCGCAACACCCACTCGACGGAGCCTTCGCAATGCCAGCCACGCCTCCGCCAACGACGGCCGCACTACAAGCATTTATGGATATCCTCTGGAAAATGAAATGTGTCGCGGTTCTTTCGCCGCGTCGTTATGGCTGGCTTGGACGGGTTTTCAACTGGATGAAACAGAAGTTAACCTGTTCGAAAAATGTCTTATCGCATCTCTTAGCAATGGCCCCGGCACCATTTCCGCCCAGGGCGCCAAGCTCTCCACATCGGCCGGTAATGCGCCTAACACCGCCATGATTGCTACATTGGCGTGCATCGGTGATACCCACGGCGGTAATGGACGGCAGGCGGTCAAGTATCTGCTTCGCGCATTTCGCGACACAGACCTGCAAAACCCGTATGATCCCAATCATGGCGTGGATTTGGCGGCAATAGTTACCAAAGAGGCTCAATGGTTCAATCAACAGCGCAATGCCGCCAAGGAAGCCGGCGCTGATTATGAACGTATTCCCTGCCTGGGCCATCCGGTGTTTCGCAATGATCCGGTTAACTACGATCCGCGCGAACAAGTGATTGCTGCAACAATCAAGGATCGTAACGGTTACAATATTTTTTTGGAATTCTATCATTTACTCGCCCGGCGAATAAAAGAAATCGGCGTTGCTCGCAATGTTTGGGCCGTAAACCTCGACGGAGCCATTGCCTGCGTGGTGTTGGCCGCCTGCTGGCGCGCCTTGCGCGACAAGACGATCACCGTCCAGCGTGTCGGCGATATCGCATTCCTGATCTTTGCTTTAGGCCGTGTTGGCGGCGCCGCCGGCGAATTCCTCGACCATCAGGATTTCGGCACACCCATGGATATGCGAATTCCCGTTGACGAATGCCTCGCCTTGACACGTCTAAAGGGATAAGGTTAATTCTCAATAAAATAACATGAGAAGCAACCGAAGAACATGTAAGTGTCTTTATATAATCGACTTACGCCTCTATTGAAAGTATTTTGTAAAAAGTACTAAAATTAGGGACGATAATTTAGGCACTTACATCATTTCTTTATAAATCGCGTTAAAAACGACAGAAAGCTATAATCAGTTTAACGTTATATATATCAAACACTTATAGCTTTATCGCGATATGATTTTTCATATTCTCCCCCAAAATATTTCCAATAAATCCCAGTTAAAACATTTCTCTAACAGATAGGTTATCTATGGACTTCAATCAGGAAAGCAATGATACCCGTTCCGTGAACGACCAGTTTGTTCGTTTGTGGATGGAAAATGAACGTCGTTTGTATGCCTTTGTTTTGACACTAGTTCCCAGTTGGCATGCGGCCGAGGATCTCGTTCAGGAAACGGTCAAGGAGATGTGGCGAAAATACGCCCAATCTTCCCAGCCGGAATATTTCTGCGCCCGTTTGTTGCAGATCGCCCGATACAAAATTTTCAATTATTACCGTCAGCAGCGCCACGAAGTTTGTATGAGCCAGGATTTGTTGGATGATCTTGGGGAACGTGCGGAATCCCTGGCCGCCCATACCGACGAACGCATCAATGCCCTTTTACAATGTCTGAAGAAACTCCCCGTTAAGCAAAAAGCGTTGATCAAAATGCGCTATGAAGAAGGTATTAGCATTAAGGAACTATCATCGGTGATCGAGCAATCCAAGTGGAATCTATACAA
>JAFGBA010000048.1 GCA_016933395.1 Sedimentisphaerales bacterium
CCTTCCCATGTTAATATAACTTATTGTGATATTGATGGCGGGCAGAATGATATTGATCTTGATGATTCTGTGCTTAACTGGAACATCGGGAATTTTTCATCAGATCCTATGTATACGGTGGGTGATTGGCATTTATCGGCAGATAGTCCTTGTATTGACGCGGGTACGAATGAACCGGAAGGCGGCCTGCCGCCGACGGACCTGGATGGCAATCCGCGGCCTATTGATGGCAATGGGGATTTGCAAGCCATAGCGGACATCGGCGCGGATGAATATTTGAACAGATGGTACGTGGACGCCGATGTCGCCCAAAGCGGCAACGGCCGATCATGGCAACAGGCGTTTAAGACGCTTCGAGAGGCTCTAGTTAATCCTAACCTCCAAGCATACGATGATCATATTTGGGTAGCCGGCGGGACGTATAAACCCACCGATGGTATGGAGGATCCTTATGACCGGATGCAATCATTTATATTCGACAAGCCAGTAAGAGTATTCGGCGGTTTCGCCGGGACGGAAACGTATTTGCATGAACGCAACTGGAACGTAGATGAAACGATTCTCAGCGGTGATCTCGACGATGACGGCCTGGATGCTGATAACAGCATGCATGTAGTTATTGGTTCCGATGGAGTAATACTGGATGGTTTCATTTTGGAAATGGGATATGCCGATGGCATTGGCGAGGATGCCAACGGGGGTGGTTTGATTATGACAGAAGGTGAATATCAATCAGCGTTCCATTTGCGTCAGTGCATTATCCGGCTTAATTATGCGGCGGGAAACGGGGGCGGTTTGTATATCGTCATGGATGATCATGTGTGTTTGGAAAACTGTCTTATTCAGGCGAACACGGCCGGACTGAACGGAGGAGGTTGGTATTGCAGCGATGATGACCGGGTTTATTCGGTCAATTGCACTTTGGCATTTAACCGCGCCGGCGGACAAGGCGGCGGAGCATTTGGAGAGGGCCACATAGATATTTCCAATACCATTGTATGGGGCAACGAAGGCGGGGATGCAAATCCCAAATGGAATCAAATCGATAGTTTTTGTGGCCATACATATTACCTTGATATCATAGGCTCATTGGTTCAGTATTTCGAGCCAAGCGATTATGATGAATATGATGTGAATAATGTTCTGGATCCGGGTGGGGATTTTACTCCGTTTATTAAGAATGCATACGACGGCGGTGACGGCTGGGGGCAGGGAGGAAATGATAATCTTGGCGATTTGCGGTTGAAAAATCTGGCCGTCGATCCCGATGATAATCCGTGTATTGACGCCGGCGATGATGAGGAAGTGGAATTGGACTGGGATGACCTGGATGGCGACGGTAATACATCCGAACCTTTTCCCTGGGATCTGGGGCGGAGATATCGTTGTGTGGATGATGTAATGACGCCTGACGGGGTAAACGCCGGTAATCCGCCTATTGATATCGGCGCGTATGAAGGCGGTGTTAATATCTGGTATGTCAACGCGGCTCAAACGGAAAGCGGTGACGGCACATCCTGGGCTCAGGCGTTCAAGACATTGCAAGAGGCTTTAACGAATCCTCGATTTGTTAGGAGCGACCAGATATGGGTCGCCGGTGGTACGTATAAACCCACCGATGGGTTGGGTGATCCTCTGGACCAAACAGCATCGTTTGTTATCAATAAAGGTGGTATGTATATCTATGGCGGCTTCGCCGGTACGGAAACCTTTTTGCATGAACGCAACTGGGTTGAAAATGAAACAATTCTTTCTGGTGATCTCGATGGTGATGGTTTGGATGCTGACAATAGCATGCACGTTGTTGTGGTAGATGCAAATGCGAAGTTCACTCTTTTAGATGGTTTTATTGTAGAGATGGGTTATGCCGATGGCGTTGATGGTGATGCCAATGGCGGTGGTATATTAAATCATGCTTATTGGAGTCATTTTCGCCATTGCATTGTTCGTTTAAACTACGCATTTAATCACGGTGGAGGTTTATTTAATGCCGCAATATATTGTTATGCAACACAATCCGTTTTTGTCGGTAATACCGCCCAAGCCAATGGAGGTGGAATTGCCCACGGTGACAGCTTAGTAGGCGGGGGATATTACGATTGCACTATTGCTTTTAATCATGCCGGCGGTTTAGGCGGGGGCTTATATGCGGCGGGGGATTATGAATATTATAGATATGATGTTTGGAATACGATTATCTGGGGCAATAGCGGTAGCGGAAACGGACAAGATAACCAAATTTATGGACATGTAACTGAACAATATCGATCTGTTGGATTTTCATTGATTCAGTATTACGTAACGGCTCAGGATTATTGTCCTGATGGTGGTGGTCCTTGGCCATATGTACCAGGGAACGGGAGTTCACCCTTCAGAATAGATCCAGACGATGGCGGAGATGGATGGGGGAATACTAATGATAATTTAGGTGATTTACGTCTTTCGAGCGGTTCTTCCTGTATAGATTTTGGTTTATCCATTACACAAGGTACTATTCATGATGCCGAAGATTTAGATGGCGATGGAGTTACAATTGAACGTCATCCATGGGATTTAGCCAGAAAACCTCGATTTGTTGATGATCCATCAATCGAAGATGGCTTTTTAACCGATTATCCTGCAATTGATGTCGGCGCGTATGAATATCAGCCGGATGAGGAGCCGGAGAATACGCCGCCGGTGGCGGATTTGAGCGCGACGACGGAGACGAGTTTTCTGGATTGCGATGGGGATGGGCAGGTAGTGAATGTTGCACTCAATGGCGCAGCATCACATGATGATGATCCGGGTGACGCGATCACCGAATATATCTGGTACGAACAGATTGATGAGGCGTGGGAGCTTATCCCTTCAACGGGTGAAGCGACACTAAACCTGGAGTTTTTAGCTGTCGGCAGCCACATATTTGGCCTGGACGTGGTGGACAGCCATGACGCCCATGCGGCGAGTTTGGCTCAGATTGCCATCGAAGTTGCGGCCAATGCCGCACCCGTGGCGGAGGCCGGTGATCCAATCAATGTGGATGACGATGATCCCATCGGAGTTGAGCCGGTGGCGCTTAATGGTTCGGCATCCACGGATGATTGTGCTATCACGGCGTACTACTGGTATAAGGGTATTGACAAAATCGCCGAGGGTGCGGAGCCGACGGTTAATCTCGGTGTGGGTGAGCATGTCATTACCCTAATTGTTGTGGATTCGGGCGGACTGCAAGGCACGGATACCGTTAATGTGACGGTGAATCCCGAACCCTTGCCTGCGATGTTGCTGATAGACGCGGGGGCGGACCGAACGATTTTGTCTCCGGCCAATAAGGTCAATCTGACCAGTTCATTAGTGAATGGCGATGAGGGCATGTTCGATTCAGTGGAGTGGACGCTGATATCCGCACCGCCGGGTGGTGGTGGCTGCGCCATTGGCACTTATGATAACGAACTGCCTTCAGGCGTGGGGGCATATCCAGAGACTATTATTACGGCCCAAGGCGGCCAGATGAGTATAACGTTCCCGGAGGAGATATATGGTTCGTATGTCATCCGGGCCGCGGCTTTGGATGAATTTTTGGAGCCTGTCGAAGGCGCTGATGATTATGTGCAGATCACCATCGAGCCAAGCGCCAGCGGCCACCAGGGGCCGGAAGTGGTTGCTACGATAACTCAGTTCGGTTCGAATTCCTATGAGTTTACATTGACGGGTGAGAACTATGCCGTCAATCTGTCAGGGCTGGTGACGGATGACGGCGGGCCGTTTGGCCGGCTTTCGGCCCGATGGTGGCGCATCAGCGGGCCTGTGGGCGGAGTTTATTTCGACCAGGCGGAATTTTCCGCCGATAAGCCGGGATTAAGTCTGGCCGCCGACACCGCGGCGACGTTTTATAAGCCCGGAACCTATCTGCTGCAACTGACCGGCGACGACGGCGACCTTTCGGCCGCCAAAGTGGTGGAAGTTATCGTTAGTGAAGATACGCAAAATCCCCTGATAGTGACCGCCAGCTTACAGCCGATTACGCCGGGAGAACCGCTGCAACATGAAGGAACGGTTCCGTTTTCGTCGAATGTGACGGCCGTTTATGGGCAAGTGACTGGTGGGACAGGAACAGTTACGTACGAATGGTCTCAGGTTTCCGGCCCTGCCGATGTGGATTTTGATGGTACGCAGGGACTGTTGGATGCGACCGTGACATTCTCCACGCCGGGTTTATATGTCATCAAGCTTAAGAGTGTATGCGGCACCCAGACGCTGTCAGATGAACTTACGATTAATGTCACAGGTTCGAATTTGCTTATCGATGCTGGTCATTTACATTCTCTCGTTCGCCTACAAGATAAGACTGTAGGTGTCTGTGGTACAAATCATTTTGCCCAATTGGGAATTGGCTCATTTGAAGCTCAAGGTTATTTAACGCCTGTCTTAAAAGGAAATCAACCGAATCCACCTGAGATATTATATTTGTCTAATAATATAGCTGCAACAGGAGGCTGGACACATTCAATGTCTTTGGATAATAACGGTCATGTTTGGGCATGGGGGGCCAATTATTCAGGACAATTAGGAAATGGAACAAATGTCGGTTCTGTTGATGATTATTACGAAACCGCTCCCGTTCAAGTAGTGGCTCCTGATTTTAATGGAGATGAAGAACCGGATAATCTTGATGGAAATGTCAATACAGAAGATTATTTGGGAGATGATATTCCGGTTATCAATATTTCAGCCGGAGGAATTAATTCTCACTCATTAGCCGTGGATGCTCAGGGTCGAGTGTTTTCATGGGGACGCAATGAGTTTGGTGATTTAGGTATTGATGAAATTAATACATACAGAAATCTTCCTGTTCCAGTTCATGCAGGTGAGCAAGGAGGCATTTACCTTTCGAATATTATCATGGTTTCGGCCGGCGATCATCATTCTATGGCTTTGGAGCAATTGGATGACAATCCAGCCACCGATCCCAATGGACGAGTTTTAACTTGGGGTGCGGATAAGTTTATTGGTGATAGAATTTGGCCTTCCGGTGATATTGCATGGCCTCGGCCTATTGAAAGAGGATTACTAGGTCAAGGATTGCGGGGAAATTATCCGGGAGCCCCAGATGAAGCTCTCGTGCCGGGTTTTGTGTGGGCTGGCGATCAAGCCGGCGAAAATGGCGTTAATGATGGTCGAACCCATCTTGCTGATATTGTCGCCATCTCGGCGGGTTGGCTACATAATCTGGCTTTGGAAAAGATAGATCCTGATAATAATTATAAAGGTCGCGTATACGCTTGGGGATATAATGGTGAAGGGGTGGTGGATGGCAGTAATTCCGTTTATGATTATGCGAAGAAATGTGATGGCGGAAGACTGGGCATAGATTCGATAGAAATAGTAAAAAATGAACCCGTTGTAGTCACCGCAGGCGAGCAATTCAACTATACCGGTGAAAATTCATTAATTGATATCGTCGCGATTTCGGCAGGCGAGAGCCACAGTATGGCTCTTGATAAATATGGCCATGTATATGTCTGGGGTGCAAATAAGTTTGGACAGCTTGGTAACGGCACCAATATCAGCAGTAAAACTCCCGTTCACGTATTGGCGCCTGATCTTGATTGGGATGGAAAACCGGACGACCTCAATGGCAATGGTATTGAAGACGATTACCTGTCTGATATTGTTGCTATTGCTGCGGGCTATTGGCATTGCCTGGCTATGGACAAGAACGGCAATGTTTATTCCTGGGGGTTATGTCAGCAATTAACCTATCAGTATTTAGATTATGATAAAGGAATGCTGGGAACAGGTTTTGTTGGGTCCATTTATGAGCCAGATTATTATTGTTATTCTTATCCATATAGCTATGAAAATACTCCCCATATAGTTACGGTTAATGGACAGGTGTGTAATGTATCCAGGAAACCCGTTTCCTGGTATATGACTATTACAGAAGGAATAAATGATGCTGGCTCAGGCGATATTCTTGTCATCTATCCGGGTATATATAATGAAAATTTAATTATTGAGCAATCGATTACTCTTAGAAGCGCCATGCCTGCCAATGCAGCGTCTCAAACCATTCTTGACGCATACGGAACCGGCCAACCGGCTATTACTATTCATGGAACCGGAGCAGGAACGGTTGTTTTGGAAGGATTAACAATTAAAAACGGCAGCCATGGAATTAATTGTTATTTTAATAACACTTTAGATCTAGATATGCGACATTGCATCCTTACTGATATACTCTATGGCGTGTCTGCTTCTGATGAAATGAAGGTAAATATTGATCAATGTAAATTTATCGGTAATACTTTACAATCCATTGTGAATTACGACTGCGAGGTATCGTATGTAATCACAAATAGTATTTTTGAATTTGAGGAAGGAACAGTAATAAATGGATACGCTTATTTTTTGACAATGCATAACAATGTTATTCTCAGTAAAGGGACGAGTCAACCCATTTACTGCTCCGTCTATAATAAGGCTGCTATTAATCATAACACTTTCATATGTCCAAATGCCTGGCAGGGCATATATATATCTGCGGCGGCCGGGTGTGAGATACCTCATGTATCACACAATATTATTATGGCGGAAGATCCTATTGGGGATGATTGGCAGGATTATAAAGTTGATTTCAATTGCATCATTGATACAAACACTTCAAATGGTGATGATGGTTTTGATTATTTAAGTTCTAATGGCAATATCTCCGAATGGCCAAAGATACGAAATATCTGGAAATACAATTGCATAACCACAACTCAAATTTCTGATGGAGAGGAATTATATGGCGTGCCTTGGGATGGGTATGTTGGTGAATTTTCAGTTAATAATCCATCAGAGAATTTTAGTGTTGGTGATATTGTCGTACTTATGGATGACGGTCTTCCGAGGATTGTAACAATAGTTGATAATAGCAATGAACGGGTGGCATTCTATCCTCCGGAGGAAATATATGCCTTGCCGAATTGGCTCATTCCTGAGTTGGTGATATGTAACTGGGGGAACCAAATTCAACCTTATTTTTATAGTCCGAATTTTATCGATGTTGTTGCATGCACAACTATAAGCAACGAACGATTTACGGTTGAAAACGGTTCTGTTTATACCTTAGGGGATCTGATTGAGTATAATAAAGATGGCATAGTGCGAATGGTGATCGATATACAGGGTGACACGGTTATTTTCTTCCCGGCAATCGACTGCATTACGCAAACGACTGAAGGCGACGCCGTTACCAACTGGGGCCAGGAAGCGTGGCTGGTTACGGAGGATTTGCATCTGGCGGTGGATTCACCCTGTATTGACGCGGGCGGATATAGTGAGGTTGTAGCAGGCGCTACGGATGATGAAATTCCGGTGGCGGAGGCCTCCATATTCACGGTTGGGGATATGATCGAGATCGACCGTGACGGCACGCCTCGGAAAATCACCGGCATAGACGGCGACACCTTAAAAATCGTTCCCCAATTCCAGATGGAAAATATTCCCGCGGCGGGCGCAGAGGTGATATATCGTGCGGGATTGACATTCCGTAGTTTCGATGATCCCATCCAGGGTATTGACGCCGGCAATAACCGTATTACCGTCGACGACAGTGAAGGCTTTTTCGTTAAAGACTTTATTCGTATTGACTACGCTGACCCGGAAATCGAAGACGCCAACTGTGTTATCACGGAGGTTGATTATAGCGAAAATAGATTGACACTTTATCCGGTCCTGGTGAGCACTTCAACACCCCCTTCTCCTCATACCCTATTGCACTGGAGTCTGCATAATTTGACTGACATCGATGGCGAAGATCGTTTAATGGGAATAACGCCTGACATTGGGGCTGATGAATTCCAGCCGTGGGCGGTTGAGGCCGGGCAGCCGATTGAGGAAACGTTGTCGTGGGATGAACTGGAGCAGCCGGAGGCAATAATCCATCTGGCCGAAGCGGAAGTATTATACCGAGGCAGCGGTTGGTCCACGGATAATATCACAGTCGCATGGACCATCATTGGCGAACCGAGTTCCGGGGCGGCGGAGTTTATCGAACCGTCCAATAAGGTTAAAACCAGTATTCGCTGCACGGAAGTAGGCGCCTATCAATTAAAGCTAACCGTAACCGATGAATATGGTCATCTTTTAGGGTCGGATATCGTCACGATATATATCCATATGGGCCTGGAGGTTACGGCCGAACCGACCCCGGCTATGTTCAACGGTGAGGAAACGACATCGACGCTGACGGCGACCCCCATCGGCAATACGGCGGCCGTGGACCACTGGCAGTGGGTCGGGCCAAGTTATCTCGTTTTGCTGGATACGCCGACAGCGCAAAGCACCAATGCCACATTTACTCAACCCGGTGAATATGAATTCAGAGTGTATGCCAAGAATGCAACCGGTGAAATTCTTGCCCAGGATAATATTTGGGTCAATGTGGTCTATCCTGATGTTGAAGTCGAAGCCGGTGAAAACCAAACCGTATATCTGGCCATGGAGGCGGATGGTGTCCGTCGGGCGAGAGCCAATCTATCCGGACATCTCATCGGCGCCGACGCGGAAAATGTTAATGTGGAGTGGGAAATCAGCGAAGAAGCTCAACTATACGCCACCGTGGACGAAGCCACCAAAAATTCTCTGGTTAGTAGCATAACTTTCCTTGAACGACCCGGGTACGAAGTTGACTATCACGTGGGCTTGAAAGTATTTCAGGGAAATGAGTTTTTATGCAGCGATGAAGTGGTAATTTCGGTTAAATATCCTCAGTTCGAAGTGGTGGCTTCGGCGAGTTCGACGGAGATTACACTGCCAAATCGTACGGTTAACCTTCATGCGGATGTTCTGGGGGGACAACCGGATGAGTTTGAATGGGTGTATTACGCCCCCGGCGCCCCGGCGGGATTAGTAACCTTCGGCAACGCCAACGATCCTGACACCTGGGTGACGTTTAATGAAGTCGGTGGCTACAACGGCGCCGGCCAATTTCAGATAGGCGCTGTAGCCAAGATGACGATAGACGGAGAATTGAAACCGGTCACCAGTGATTCGGTGATTATCATGGTGAATAATGATGGCTCCGGATCGCCTTTCGTGGATACTTTCACCCTAACGCTCATGCCGGAAGATCTGGGTTTCCCCTCGGAAGGTTTTCCCTGGACGGTGGGTATCTGGGCGGTGATGGAAAATGACGGCTTGCCGTTTGACGATTATGATTCGGCTGTTTGGTCATGGCAGGGTGAAGGAGATGCAGTGACGATTGATAACGGAGAGATTTCCGATCCGTGTGCAACAGTAACGATCCATATGCCGGGGTGTTATGTATTGTCGCTGGTAGTCAGTGACGACGTGAACGGTATTCTTAAAACGGCGACGCGCACGATTGCTTTTAGTAATGTTGGTGTGGAAATAACCGACTATGATTCAGAAAAGTCGCTACTCGAGGCAATATCACTAACCGGACATATAACGGATCCTGACAATGTAGTGGCGAAGCTGGTATGGTCGAGTTCATCAAACTCCGTGAAATTCAGTCCGCCTGTCCATTTAACACCTCCATTTAATGACGAAAATGTCTATTCGTCCGCGACGTTCCAAAACAGCGGCCAATTTCCAATAACGCTTTCTGCTCTGGATTCGGCCGGGAATCTACTATACCTACATACCGTGGCTGTAAATATAACGCGGCCGGCGCATGTGGTGGATGCCGGGGATTATGAGGATGTTCAACTGTCCGGAGGTCAGGCGACTGTAACACTGGATGATAATAATATTTTGGGTGAGGTGACAGGGATCCTGACGCATCAATGGACGGATATTCATAATACCGGACATGTGACTTTTGATCCCTCCGCGGAAGTGGAGAATCCTTCGGCAATCTTTAATGTTTCCGGTGTTTATACGCTGAAATACGAAGCATTTGAGGATGAGGTTTCCCTCGGTTCGGACACGGCCATCATCGTGGTTCTACCGCCCGATGGCGCCAGTCTGGTCCATGCGGGCAGTTATCGCCAGGTGACCTTGCCAAGGACGGTGACGCTGGATGACGCCGTGTTTGTGGCCGGTTCCGCGGGTGTGATTCCAAGATGGAGCAGCAACAGCCCGGATACGGTAACCTTCTCTCTCAATGATACAACGGAACAACCTACGGTTTCCTTCTCGGAACCCGGGCGGTATATACTAACATTAACCGCCGAAAACGATACTTTTGCCGACCCGGATCCCAGTAGTGCGATGACAATTGATGTTCTTAAAGGGGACAATCAGGACACCGCCGGGCCGGTGTTTGGCGAAGTAAGTTATATTGACAATTCCGATGGTACGATAACAATCTCTGTTATCGCCGCGGATGACCACAGCGGCGTAGGCTATATCGCGCTTAAATTGGGCGATGAAATATTGCATACGATCAGCGGTGAGCCGTATTATGCCGATGAACTGGCATTTACTCATACTGTCGCAAAGGCCTCGCTGGCGAATGGGGAGAACGTGTTTACCTTCGTCGCGGTCGACGCCTGCGGCAATGAAACATCCTTGCCGTATGCCTACAACAATGATAGTGACGTATATAATTTCCGTGTGACCTATGTCAATGAAAACACGATCGATTTCGACGGGAACTTGACAACAGCGCCCACGACATCCTGGGAACTGGCGTTTTACGATATTAACGAGGCGGCTTATCCCCTCGGCGATCCCTGTACATTTACCGGTAACGATACTGAGATCGATGAAACCTTGAACGTTTCCACGTGGGATAATGGGACCTATGCCGCCAAACTTTCTGCGGATTCGGTGGAAAAGGCGTCGCTTGAATTTGTGGTTAAACATGGCGCTGCGAATGATCCCCTGGCCTATCTGGCTTGGTTCGATCCCACTCCCGAAGGGGAAAATATTTCTCTCGATATCGCCGAAGATCATTGGCAGGAGCATCCCGAAAAATCCCCGCTGCCGGTTATCAATGAAAGTATCGCCGATATTTTTGGCGTCGCCGCGGATAATCTGTATCCCGACGAGGTTGAATTCAAGATCGATATTTTCGCCAAAGAGGTTGAACAATACGTCGGATTTGACACCTATGGCTGGTATGATAAATTCTTTATCCGGAATGTGACTCCTCTGCCGCGCACCGCCGGGTGGCGTCATGAACATGTCGGCGTTGAAGACAGCCCCGCATCTCTGGGACAGGTTGATTTGTCCGGGCTGGATAACGGCGTTTATTATATGCTGTTGACGGTTCGGTGCGGCGAAAGAATCTCACACGATCACGCCCTGTTTATGCTGGATTGCCCCCTGAAGCTGGGCAATGTGCAATTCAGCCAGGAAGATGTGGTGGTGTCGGTGGGCAATGTGCCCATCCGCATCGTTCGCACCTATGACAGCTTCAAGAAGCACAAAGACGGCGAGTTCGGACACGGCTGGACGTATTCCATCGCCAATATGAACGTGGAGCTGGATGAACAGCGCGCCGACTTATATCCGGATGATCTCTGGGGTAACCATACCGGACGAAATGTCCGGGTCGGTTCGAATTATGACCGCAATGTGACGCTGACGCTGCCGGACGGCCGGCGGACGACGTTTTTATTCAAACTGACGTATATGTCCGGAAGCCTGTATGATGGGGAACTGCCGTATTATCTGGCCGAATACGAATCCCTGCCCGACGTTAATGCGTCGCTGGAAACGCTCCAGGAGGAAAGATTGATCTGGAATCCCGCCTCCGGCATGGGCGTGGCCTGGAATTATATCGACGGCATGCATGGTGTGCAGCAGGATCCGGCGATGTATGACTTCTCCGGGTATGTGCTAACCACCGATGACGGTGTGAAGTATTCCTTCGAACGTGAAGAGCTTACGGAGGAACCATACGGCGATTACTTTAATTTCAATAAATACGACTGCAATCCTTATCTGGCGAAGGTATATGGCCCGTTGCATTTGAATCGAATCGCAATGCCGTCGGGCGAAGAAGTGCGCCTGAATGTGGATTTGAGCACCGGCCGGATTGGCAAGGATGGCGAGAAAGGCATCGAAATCAAACATGCTGATGACCAGACCAGCAAGGGACTGGAGATTATTTATGATGATAGCGCGCCGGGCGAAGCAAAACGCATCCGGGCGATAAATGCGCCGGCGGAATTTGGTGAAGATCCGGATACCGGGACGCCGACGGTTCTTTATGAATATGATAATTACGGCAATCTCATCAAGGTTAAGAAGCTGGTGGATAAGAACGCGGCCCCGGATGACCGGTATGAGACCATCGAATATATTTACGATGATGTGCTGTACTCACCGGCGGATCACTATATAACCAATATCAAGGATTCGCGGGGGATTGCGCCGATTCGCTATGAATACGATCCGGCCGGCCGGCTGGTCGCCACCATCGACGGCAAGGGCAACCGCATCGAGATCAACCACGATGTGGCCGGCAAGGTGGAAACCATCTATGAGCGATGGGATACGGACAAACAGTATCCGCGCATCTACGTATATAATGAACGCGGCAACGTGGTGGAGGCCACGAGCATCGGCGAGGGGACGTCTTTAACAACATCTTATCTATATGGTGATTCCGCCAATCCAGATAGTGCTACCGAAGTTAGTCAGGATGTGCCGAACTATGCTACACCTGATCCGTGTGATACGGTTGAATCCGTAACTAAAACGGTATATGACGATCACGGGCGGGCGGTTCGAGTAGAGGATCCCGCCGGCAATGTGACGGAGACGGCGTATGATGATAAATATAGCCATGTTTTGCGGTCTGCGCATTTTGTGCCGGACCCGGAAGATCCCATAAATAACACTATTAAGATCATTACCGTTAATACCTATAATATTGACAGCCAAATGCTCACCGAGACGCTGACGGCCAAAGTGACCAATGCGCAAACCGAGCCGGGATGTTGCGATGATATTTATGATGCAGAGAATTTCTATCAAAAAACTATAAACGAGTACGATGGTCGCAATCGTCTAACGCTATCCACACAAGTCGATCCCGATGGCGTTTTGGCGGATGTGGTTACATCATACAGCTATACATGGAATACCGGCGATCCGCCATATATTACGGATTCTTACACGCCCAACGATTCGCAGCCGTACCGGGTGACGGACGTTTCCGGCCGGAAGCAGTATGTCGAATACGACGCCAACGGCAACCAGGTGTATAGCTACACCCGGTGGGACGACCCGCAGGATGAGCAGGACAAATGGATCGTTACGAAAAACTTCCTCGACAGCCAGGGGCGGGTGACGCAGACAAAACAGTGCATCTTCGACGCCATCACGA
>JAFGBA010000327.1 GCA_016933395.1 Sedimentisphaerales bacterium
CCGCCCGACAATTTGCTCATATCCGGCTTCTCGCCCAACCACAGCGCCGTCAGATGATTTTTCGCCAACAGATGTTTCACTCCGCGCAGATCCCCACGACTTACCAGGGTCAATGCCTTCCCCTTGCGCCCCATTCGCGCCGTCCGCCCCGTGCGATGCGTATAAGCCTCGCCTATGCCGGGAAAATCAAAATTGATCACGTGGCTGACGTAACTGAAATCCAGCCCCCGGCTCGCTACATCCGTCGCCACCATATATTTTATCTTTTCCCCTCGAAACCGGTTAAACAGCGACGTTCGCCGCGCCTGCTCCAGCCCGCCGTGGATAATCTCCACCGACGAAAATTCATCACGCAAATGCTTATACAACCGCTCGCACTTCAACCGGGAATTACAAAACAAAATCGCCTGCTTCGGCTGCTCCTCGCGCAGATATTCCCGCAATCTCTCGTAGCGATGCCTTGGTTCCACCACCACAAACCAATGTTCCAATTCCGACGGCGCTACCTGCTCGATATTTAACTCAACCATCACCGGGTTTCGTAAATATTTGCGCGTGATCCGCTTGATTTCCTCCGGCATGGTCGCCGAAAACAATAACGTCTGATGTTCATGCACCAGGCAGGAAAAAATAAACTCCACATCCTCGATGAATCCCATCTTGAGCATCTCGTCCGCCTCGTCCAGCACAAACGTATGTACTTCATTCAGCCGCAACGGACTGTTGTAAAGCAAGTCGATCAGCCGCCCCGGCGTCGCCACCAGAATATGCACCCCGTGCTCCAGCTTGGACCGCTGAATACTCGCCGAAAAGCCCCCATATACCGCGAACGGCGCCACTTCCGTAAACTTGGCCACCTTGGCGATCTCCCCAACGTACTGCACCGCCAGTTCCCGCGTCGGCACCAAAATCAATCCCTGCACCACCCGGTTAGCCGGATCGATGCGCTCCACCAACGGTATGGCGCAGGCGCTGGTCTTGCCCGATCCCGTCTGCGCCCGCGCCAGCAAATCACGTCCCGACCGAATCGGCCCGAATGTCTGCTCCTGCACCGGCGTCAGTTCCTTATACCCCATCGCCTCCAATCCCTTAAGGATCTCCGGTTTTAGATTCAATTCCGAAAATTTCAACCAAGCCTCCTTGCCGCTGACCGTTTCCCATCCTTTATCCTCAAACGGCATCGTTTCTAAACTCGCCCCCATACACCTCCCCCCCTTAACAATGGAATTATAAGCCTGCCCCTCTTCTCAAGCCATGAAAATTTGCTTAAAACCAACCAACAAATCCCCCTCCCTATTAAAATGGGCCGCCGCGGTTTTATTTTGCGGTCGGCCCTGGTTTTGGATCCCGTGCATCGTCCTCGTCGATGGTTAAATCGGCCTCCAGGCGATGCCGGGCCATTAGCTTGGTTATCAATGAATAAAATTCATTACCTCGTCAATGCATTCGATGACACGCCGCGTCTCAAACGGCCGACACAAGTAGGCGTCAAATCCTTGCTGAAGCAACGCCTGACCCTCGCCTTCCGTCAACTTGCCTGTCACCGCCACCACTTTAGCGCCTTGCAACTCCGTCTGTTCCCGCACCAGACTGCATATGCGCTTGAGGTTAATATCCAAATTCAGATCGATGAATATCACATGGGGACGAAATTGGTCGGCCACCACGCCGGCGTCAAACGCGCTTTCCGCCGTGCGGACTTCATAACGCCCGTCGTTTTCCAGATTTTTCGTCAACTGGCCGGTGCGCTCTTCATCGTCGTCGACCAGTAATATCCTCACCATTCCCGTATCCAGGCCGTTCAGCGGCATATTATGCGCTCGCATGAACCGCACCAGTTGATCCGTGGGAATCCGCCGATCTTTACTGCCTGGAATCCGATAACCACGCAATTGACCGGTGTCAAACCACTTTGATACCGTGCGGGGAGCGACATTGCATATTTTTGCGACTTGGCCGGTGGTCAGTACATCTTTGCTTTTCTTGTCCATAACTGCTCATCATCGGGCGAATTTAGGATTCACCCTGGCTAAAAGTTCTCATCCTCTCCGTTACACCTATGCTGGAATCCTAAGCACTTCCAAGCACTAACTTCATCGGCTCTGCGCCAAAGCGAATTAAGCGGATAATCGCGCCAAGTTGCCATAATTGATGCCTTCAATTACCTTATCGTTATCCAGGGACAAACAAAAACGACATATCTATTTGTAATTAAATAGGTTATAAACAAATAACGCCCGGCCCCGCCATCCCCCTTTTCTTGTTACCTTGCCGCGGTTTATTGAATCCCAAGCCCGATAACAAAAAAGGCGTCCCTTTGCGGAACGCCCTAAAAAAATCGTGGTTTTTTTCAAAATTTAGTTTACACGCATACACTCGCCTTGCCTGCACACCCGAGAACATGCAATTTATGTCGCACCATTTCCCGCATGGCGTCCCGAGCCGGGCCAAGATAATTACGCGGATCAAATTCTGCGGGTTTTTCGGCAAAAACCTTACGAATCGCCGCCGTCGAGGCCAGTCGCAAATCCGTATCAATGTTGATTTTGCATACGGCCATTTTGGACGCCCTGGTCAAAGCTTCCTCCGGTACGCCCATCGAGTTGGGCATATTGCCGCCATATTTATTAATCAGATCGGTAAATTCCTTGGGTACGCTGCTTGAACCGTGCATCACCAAAGGAAATCCAGGCAGCCGTTTGGCCACTTCTTCGAGTACATTGAACGCTAACTTTGGTTCTGTCTTGAACTTATATGCACCGTGGCTGGTCCCGCACGCCACCGCCAGCGAATCGCACTTCGTCGCCTTCACAAAACGCTCTGCTTCGGCCGGATCGGTCACGTGTTTCATCACATCGTCGCCTGTCACGCCCACCACGTCCTCTTCGATACCGCCCAACTGCCCGATTTCCGCTTCCACCACCACACCGTGCTTGTGGGCGTATTCGACGACCTTACTGGTTACTTCGACGTTTTTCTCGAAGGGGTCGTGTGAAGCATCGATCATTACCGACGTAAATCCATCATCCACACACTGTTTGCACGTCTCGAACGTATCCCCGTGGTCCAGGTGCATCACAATCGGCAAATTGCCCGATTGCTTCACGGCGGTGTCGATCAACGCCTTCAAATAAGCGATATTGGCGTATTTCCTCGCACCGCGCGATATTTGCAGGATCAGCGGCGCCTGTTCCGCCTGGCATGCCTCCACAATCGCCTGCAACTGCTCCATATTGTTGACATTGAACGCACCCACGGCGAATCCGCCCTTATACGCCGTCTCGAACATCTTTTTGCTGGTTACCAGGGCCACTTGTGTTCTCCTTATACCTGAGTTTTCGGAACTTCGTTAAATACATATATTATCGGCATTTACCTACGCCGACATGCCGCTTCCCCGTCCGGGACCGGCCGTATTGCATATCCGCTCAGGTTGATTTTGTCAACCACTTTATTAAACCAACCCGCCATAATTCAGAACGGCCCCCGGGAAAAAAAGAACAGGCAGGAAAAACTTTTCGTCCTTCCTGCCTGTTTAACAAACAGCATAACAACGTTCGATTGAACTAATCGCCCTTTATGTTATCAGGGCTGGTTAATATATTCAAACGCATAATCCAGCCACTCCGCCGCTATGATGGAATAATCCTCGAGGGAAACAATACAGTCACCATTAATATCCCCTTCAACGGGATCAAGTCCCATAGTCACCCGGTGAGGACACGTATATGGCCCGCCGACATCATACGTCATGCCGGCGGCAATATTATACGTC
Source organism: Sedimentisphaerales bacterium (assembly GCA_016933395.1). Taxonomy (GTDB): domain Bacteria; phylum Planctomycetota; class Phycisphaerae; order Sedimentisphaerales; family SM23-30; genus JAFGBA01. The sequence continues at coordinate 3,776 of JAFGBA010000327.1, forward strand.
GCAGAGCCGCCGGGCACCAAGCGAGGTTGCGTGGATAAATAGACATCACTGAAGGCGAACTCAGGCGTGAATCCGGCCGGCATGGTGCCGCTTTCATGAACGCCATAAACCCTCACATACAAATTCTTCGATGGATCAGCATCCGCGGCCACAGCGGTGTATGTCGTCCCCACCAATTGCCACTTCGATTTCGGCGCTGTTGTTACACCATAGTCAACCCAAAGGTTGCCCGTCGCGGAAGCCGTGGCTTCTGCAATTTTGACGTAATCGGGATTGCTGCTGTTGATGGCGTTATAGATTACCGATCCATCGGTCACGCCCGTCGGAATCCGCCACAGTTCCAAATGGAAGGTTGGGGCGGGATTAGGCCAGGCGACTGTGCCTTCGCCATAGCCGACTCTGTTCACACCGCTCCAGAGTTGAGGCACCCCTCCAACAACGGGATAAGCGCCGGGTTCAATCGATCCGCTGTTCACCGCGCAGGCCATATCCAGGTAGTACGTGGTGCTTGGCGTCAGGGAGTCAATAACCTGCCCGAGTTTGAGATCCTCCGTCGCATAAATGGAAATATCATTCATCCCGGACGTTGGTAGCGGCGAGCCATGATAACCGCTGGAAATAATACCGCCTTCGTCCTGCTCGTTAAAAGAAGAATCCACTTCAAATACCCAATTCGTAGGAGCAGGAAAATCATCCTTGAACCACGCGCCAAAGTTATCCGACTTGGAAAGCGTTTCATAGAGATCTTGCAATTCCTGGATGGGGCTGTTTTCAAGATAATCCAAATCTTCAAAACCGCCATTCACCAGAATATTATCCCGCTCTTCGGGCCATTCCGCCGGCATTGCATCATCCAGATACACATAGCCGATATAGTAACGTCCCGATGTAGGTGTGTATATGGGTTCATTAGCATATGAAAGTTTCAATTTAATCGCATGTCCTGCATCCGCCGCGGTAGCAACATATTCTCCATACACCGGACGCCAGCGATTCCGCGACATCGGCCGAACAAATGTTTCCACATCCACACCATTAATTTCCAGCGTGATGATTAAGAAGTCTTTCCAGCTATTCCAATCAGCCGCCATAACATACGCCATGGCGTAGTATGTGTGGCCCTCAACGGCGTTTTCCGTCGTTGTCTGCTCCAGGATGTAATTGGGATCATCGCTATAAAATGCCACCGATCCGCCCAATGGCGTAAGAATATAATCGGTGAAATTCATCCATCCCTGGTCCCCGACTCTCGCCAAACCATATTCACCGCCGACGCCGGTCAGCGACCAGCCCAACGGCGTCAGGCCGGGGTGCAGGCTGTCTCCCCCGGAAACCAGGTACTTGTCCTCATAAAAATCACCGTTAACCAGCATACCGCTGGTGCGCGGCTCATCCGTTATTGCGCTGTCCAGCCAGTAACCGGCCAAAGTGCTCAGGTCCTGCCGATATACAATCGAATCATGATTGTAATCCGCCTGGCCGTAAGTAACAGTCTGATCGGAAATCGGATTCAACTCATCAATGAATAAAACCGTATCGGGATTGCCGTTTTCAATCCCTGCTTCAAACCATACCCTGGTGCTGGAAAGACCATCCGTCGGTTTAGGCACGGCCCATTTAAAGTCCTGCCATTCCCAATCATTCCCGCTTAATGGCACAATAACTTCTCCCAGATAGGTTAGAATCTCCGGGTTGGACCAAGGCGTCTCTGTATTAGGACCGCCGGGTTCAGGATATGAGAATGTACGCAACCGAAATTCAGCGCCCTCTCCATTAATGCTGGTGATATGTGCATATGTCTTGAAGTAATCCTTGTTTTCCCAGCTATAGAGTTCCGGTCGGTACAACTGAAATCCCCAGCTTTGCTGGCCCAAAACCAAACCCGGGGTGATATACGCTACGACTCTCACCAGCGCCAGGTTCGGATCCTCACCTTCCCAGAGAGGATCCGCCCAGATCACGCCATGTGTATCAACATCCAATGGCACTGTTGAATAGGTATCTTCGGTGCGAACATACCATTTATTATACCATGTGCTTTGACGACCTGCCGGAGCTTTAATGGGATTGGACAACCACCAATTAGAATCTATATAACCAGGAGCGACCGATAGGTCCCAGTTGAATGATTGATCCCACAATGTCTTCCACCCATAACCACCCTGCCAAGCGTACCCATCTTTGAGTTCCTTCACCAGCGCCGGTATCGTCGCTTCCGGACCGCGCTCCTGCGCTGTCAATGGCGTTGCCGCTCCCTTGTACAGATTCCATACTTCCTTACTGGGCAGATACCCGCCTGACCAGATCGCCACGTCGTCCAGCGCCCCGACGTAATAATTGCTATAATCCGATACGGCCGCCAGGAACAAATCCGTCGTCGCCGTCTGTGAGAACGTCGCTGCACCGAGGTCGTGGAAAACCACCAAACCATTAATATACTTGCGGAAATAATTTCCATCGTAGGTAATCGCAATATGATACCAGTCACTCGGCGCCTGTTGCGCCGCAGCGCTATAATCCATGTCAATCTGCCAACTCGCCCCGCCCAGCGTTGACCAGAACCAGTCATGATTCAACGTGACGGCCGTTCCGTTGGGATCCGCGGCGAGTTGTACCTCGTATGCATCATTCGAAACCAGACGCGGCCGATACGCATTTTCCGCGCTGCGTTTCACCCACATTGAAATTGTAAACGCCTCTCCCAAATCCGCCAATAAATCCGTCCCCGTGATGTCCACGTACACCCGGTTGGCGTTGCCCGCACCCGTCGTCGCGGCGTTAAACTGCAACGCGCTGCCGGAATACCCCGCCACCCACTGCGGGTAATTCACGCTGTCCGCCGCCTGCAATACCCCCGTCTTGTTCTGTCCGGATGAATCCGCCGCCGTTGTCCCGTTTCCTTCGTCAAATGTCCAATACCCCGCCAGGTCACCCATTGCCGTCGATGCCGTCAACAGCACCACCAGTGTCAACACTAGCTTTTTCATGGCCTTCGTTCTCCTCTAAAAAACCAAAAAGGGTTAAAAAAACAGGTCACAAAACATACTATATTTTTCTATGGGCCACCATCCAGGCTACAACTAAAAATCATAATCGACATGCATAATGGAAGCTTACGTCTTGGGCTCCAAATATTTATGCCCGCTCCACGGTTGACCAAATTTGATATAGGATTGGTCGTATGGCTCGCCCCGTATCAATTCAACATGACTGTCCATAAAGACGGCGTTTGCCTTTCCCTCATTGCGGTTGTTCCGATTGACGTTGTGATACGTGGCGAAATTATCCACATACATCGTCGGCCCGCGCGTCAGCCATAACACATTATCATTTAACACCGCCCCGCTGTAATTAATGTCGTCTCCATTTGCGACATTTATCGTCCAAAGATTTTCCTCGGAAAAAGACACGCATTCCGACGGCCGATCCACTTTGGTTAATTTAATGGTGCGGGATGTCTTCTCCCAGTCCAGGCCTATCCATACATTCATGGAATAACTGTAAACCGGATGGAAGGGAAGACTACCGTTGCAGTTGGGACACCCCGTTGATCGGGATAACGATTCGAATGTCGGACACATATGGACATCTTTTCCTTCCAGGTATGGCCATAACGACCCATCCGGCTCCAATTCATCAAAATGCCACATACAATACGTCGGCACGCCATAATTATTCCCCGCCAAGGTAATGGTATCCGATGTATATAACCAATACCAAGCGCTCGGTGTCCATCCTTCATTTTCCTGCGTATACATCTCCAATGCCAATCCGTAATTCTTCAAATTCGCCGCGCATACCACCGTTTGCGCCCGGCTCCGCGCTGAATTCAACGCCGGCAGTAAAATCGAAACCAATAACGCAATGATGGAAACCACCACCAACAACTCAATCAATGTAAATCCCTGCTTTCGATAGGTCATCTTATTGTTCTCCATACCCCCTAAAAAAACATATATTTAATCGCTTTTGCCATATTTGTGCATTTATATTGTACATTAATTGACATAATAATGTCAATAATAAATATCGGGCCTTTTTCGGCTCTCCGCCGGAAAGATTATAGGCTCAAACTTTTCTCTCCGGCTACAATATCTCATCGACACGCTTAACCTTAAACTAAAAGACTCGTCAAATTAAGGAGCCTCCCGACTGCCGGGCTTCAAGGTGTTGTTTATAAACCATTGTCAATAAATACGATACGGTACCTACCACCTGCCTGCCAAAAGCCTGCCAGAGGATTTACATGCCGTTTCCGCCTTCTCCTTTTTGCAACATAATATTATCGCCCCTTTACCAGCACCTTTAAATAGATATCATGGATTAATATATGGACTTTTTTGACCTATTCCCCTCCCAACCAACCTTCCGCCATGTCCTGACCATGGCCCTCACCGTAGCAGACTCTAAATTACGGATTCCTGCTTTAATTCCTACGTCGTGTATCGTTTATTGATATAGCGCTGATCGAGATTACGCATTTTTTCGGCAAGATTTTTCGCCAGATTCCCCATGACGACCGCGCCCAGTCGGGGGTGGGTTTCCATAAGTCGTAAAAAGTCTGTTCGTAATATCTCAATAACGGTTGCATCCGACATGGAAATAACATCGGCCGAACGTGGCAGGGTGTCAAGCAAAGCCATTTCTCCCACCGTTTCGCCCGGCCCGATTTGCCCGATTATTCCGTCGTCGATGACCACCTGCATGGTTCCGCTGACAACGATGTACATGCGGTCGCCGGATTCCCCATGGCGAATAACGTGTTTACCTTTAGGAATTTGTTTAAGGCGGCCCAGTCGCGCGAGATGATAAATATCGCCGTCGCCCAGACCGCGGAAAAGCTCGGTGTTTCGGGCCGTTTGAACGACCACGTTGCTTTCCCGGCGATCAGCCATGGAAACTTCCACGATATCACGTATTTTACCGGCGGATCCGGTCAATGGGATGTCCTCCTGGAAATAAGGAGCGATAAGCTTGGCCATTCTGACAACGTCAAGCCGTTCGACGTTTTCAAACACCATGGAGGGGCAATAAGCGACGGCCATAAAACCCATGCGTTCCAGCGTGCGTTGAATCGCCGGTATGTAAGCATTGACATCGGCTTCGATATAAAGGGCGCCAAGGTCCTCACGGGCGATTTGTTCCGCGCGGGTTAAAAG
>JAFGBA010000328.1 GCA_016933395.1 Sedimentisphaerales bacterium
CCGAATTTCAGCCGTTGATTGCATATACAGCAGGGATTGGGCGTGCGGGCCTGTCGATATTCATCAATAAAGTATCGAATAATTCCCTTCATCTGCTCGCGATAATCGACAACTTCCAGCCCGATGCCCAACTTATCCGCAACGGTCTGTGCGTCAGCCTCATCACGTGCGGCCCCTTCCGGCCGACGCGACTGCCCCAGCCGCATATACACCCCCCGCACCGTAAATCCATCCCGCACCAGCAAGCCCGCGGCGACGCTGGAATCCACTCCCCCACTCATGGCGATCAGAACCGATTTATTCTTTGTCATACCCCCTATTTTACCGAAATTAGCCTATGTCACCTAATACTAACTATGATATTGCAAAATTGACTACAATTTTCTTGACACAAAAACACTCCGGGATTACCATAAAATTCTCATATATCAGGAAAAAGAGTTTAACCGACGAGAGAGAGCAACGTGTCCTTTCCGTCGGTTTTTTTATTGGCAGGGCTTAAACATCGGGTGAATTCGCAACAGGAGGCTGAAAAATGGTAAAGATACGAACGTATGGTGTTCTTTTAACCGCGTTGTTTCTGGTCAGTGGAGTAAGGGCAACGACTACGGTGGTGGGTTTCGATGATTTGCCCCTGGCAATATCAGGCGCCAGGGATGTCCCTGATAGTTATGGAGGTATCGACTGGTGGCGGAACGGCGATAACGAACCCAGATACTTCAATGAATACCACTATCCTGAATACGGCGCAGCCGTCCCTGATGCAGATCCCACCGACGATCAATACCTTTACAACAATTTGGGTGATGCTCTGGAAGAACCCATCTCATTTGTTTTTCAGGATCCCGACTCTCGCCTTTTAGGCGCATATTTCTGTAAAGGAGCCCAAACGAATCCCAATAACGACATCGTACACGTGCGGTTCGTAGGGTATAACGCTTTGGGAACGGCCATTGCCTGTTCAGAATTTTTAGATATTAGTGACACCATCACCCCCGTATGGCTGGCGGCGGGAACGGATTTCCAGCAACCCCTTGCCCGCATCACCATCGACCGCGATATGACCGGTTTTGGCAAATTCTGTATGGATAATCTGATCTACAATATCGTACCGGAACCCGCCACATTGGTGCTACTAAGCCTTGGCGGTATTGTCCTGACGCGAAAACGCTGAATAACTTATCTGGTCGGATTTATATAGGTTATATTCCGCTACCTATTGCGAAAGAAATAGCTGTGTCGCGTCCGTCTCAGGCGGACAGCAATCGACCCTTTGCGTAAGAATATATGTTGGGAGTTCAACCTTCAGGCGGGCATTTTTACGCCAAATAACGTTTTTGATAAGGCCAAGCTGAAGCTTGAACTCCAAACGGGCTTTTCGCAACATATACCAATTTGAAAATGTTCCTTTCATAATTTGCGGGTGCGGACTTCTACGTGATTCGGTTTTTGCAAGCGTTTGGGGCCTCGAGAATTCGCTTGTCGCAGCACGGCGGCGGGATAAAATCGGGCTAACGGTTGACGACAATCGTCCGCCGAAAATCATAAGGAAAGCGAGTTAGCAGATGGCCAAAAAAACGGTTCATACAGATAAAACACTGGCTCGGTGGCGACAGGCTCGATTCGGGATGTTTATCCATTGGGGCCTATATTCAGCGGGTAATTTGGATTGCTGGAAGATGAACGACATGGGCATCCCCGTCGATGAATATGCCAGAGAACTTGAGCCCAAGTTTAGAGGCAAGAACTTCGACGCCGCTACGGTGGTGAAATTGGCCAAGAACGCCGGCTGTAAATATATCGTCATGGGCACGCGCCATCATGAAGGCTACTGTCTGTGGGATACGGCGACGACCACGTTTTCCTCCGTCCACGGCACACCCCGGCGGGATTTTATCGCCGAATACGTCCAGGCCGCCCGTTCGGCCGGTCTGATGGTGGGATTTTATTACTCTTTTCTTGATTGGCGGAACCGGGCGTATTGGGAAGGGCCTCGCAAAAATCCCCAGGCCTGGAAACGCTTTGTCGCTTATGTCCACGCCCAGGTCCGGGAACTCATGAGCAACTACGGCAAGATAGACATTCTCTGGTACGATGGCGCCTGGGGCCCCACCCATTTGAATCCCTGGGGCGTCAAGTACGCCTGGGGCTTCAAGCCGGACGCCGCCGGCTACGCCCAAGCCTGGCAGAGCGCCAAACTCAACGCCATGGTGCGCCAACTGCAGCCCGGCATCCTCATCAACGATCGTTCTTACCTACCGGAGGATTTCGGCACCCCGGAAAAGACCATCACTCCCGAGCACAGACCCTGGGAGCTTTGCGACACCATCGGTTTTTACTGGGGCGCCAGCAGCCGGGACCGGGATCGCAAATCCCCGCGAACCTTGCTGGACCGCCTGATATATTGTGTCTCTCGTAACGGCAACATGCTGCTCAACGTCGGCCCCAAGCCCGACGGCCGCCTTATGGCCTGGCAGCAGAAAACCATGCTGCAATTGGGCCGATGGTTGAAAAAGCACGACGAAGCCATTTATGGCTGCGGAGGCGAATGGCAAAATCCGTTCAACAATCCTCTTGCGCCTTGGTACACCACGCGGAAGAATAATACGCTTTATATCCACCTGCTGCGCTATCCCGGCGAATCCTTCGGCCTTGCCAATCATCATGATTATCATTTGCTGAGCGCCCGGTTGCTGGATACCGGGAAGAAACTGAAAATCATTCATGAGCCGATGCGGGATATTATCTCCGGCTTACCCAAACAATCGCCCGATCCACTAGCCTGCATCGTGAAAGTGAAGATTCGGGAAAAGACGCCGTCGCAAATCAAGGCCAGAAAATGGATTGGCATTGAAGAACCGAACGCAATTTGACTCGAAAGACAACGCTATTGAAGCCAAAACAGTTGAATATCTGAAATCTATCTGATCTGAACCACTTGAGCGTATTCTTGGCGTTTTAAAGAGACCTGTGACCCCGGAGCCACTCCTCGGCCCAATGCCGGGCCTGGGGCTTTGTGGTGACGTGGTTTTCCAGTTGGGCCAGATACAACTCTTCGGCCAGCAGTCCCAGCAGCGGCCCGGCCGGACAGCCCAGTTGCATCAACTCATGTCCGTCCAATAGTGGCGGCGGGGCAATGGGTTCATCACCGAGAGCATGAATCTGTCGCTGTAATTGCCGCAAGACTATCTGTGAACGTCCTTCCGTTTTTAACCGACATCGCAACAATCGCATCAGCATCTCAAATAGTGGTTCCGCCAGCCATTTTTTCAACGGTCCTTTGCTTATCGGCATGGCGTCAAGCAATTTATCCTGGTTTGTCACCAGCCACACGGCCTGATGGCGAATATTGTTGCTGGTTTTCAGATGACGGCAAACCTTGTTTACCTGTTCCAGCTTTGCATAGCACAATAAAGCCGCCAGCGCCGGGCCAAAGCCGATTCGCCGCGGCCACGCCTGTAATACCTTCAATCCCGCTTCCAGCTTGCTTGGCTCCATGCCGGGAAAGATTGTCCCGGCGAAACCCGCGTCCAGAAGCAATCTGCCCCCCCGCCCGCGACTGGGATCGGTGAGGATATACTCCAACTCCATGCCGATGCGTTCCGCGCTGATGCGGCCGAGTTTGTCGGCATGGTCGCACATCGCCCGCCACGTGGCCGGGTCGATCGCAAAATCAAGCCGGGCCGCGAACCGCACCGCCCGCAGCATCCGCAAATGATCCTCGCCGAATCGCTCCTGGGGCTTGCCGATCGCCCGGATAACGCCCTTTTCCAGGTCCGCCCGCCCGCCGACGTAGTCGATCACTTCATCCCGCACGGGATCGAGAAACATGCCGTTGATGGTAAAATCCCGCCGCAGGGCATCCTGCCGGGCGTCGGTAAACACCACCCGGTCCGGCCGCCGCCCATCGGCGTAGCCGGCCTCGCTGCGAAACGTCGCCACTTCCACCTCGCGCCCCCCCACCCGCACGATCACCACGCCGAACTTCGCCCCGACCGTCAGGCTGCGAGGGAACAATTCCGCCACGGTCGGCGGCGTCGCGTTGGTGGCGACATCATAGTCATGCGGCCGCCGCCCCAGTAGCACATCCCGCACGCACCCCCCCGCCAGCAACGCCTGGTAACCCGCCTCATGCAGCCGCCGCACCACACGGAGCATCGCCCGCCGCGGCGAAACCGACCTGAATGTACGTTGTCGCAAACGCATGACGGCATCATACCGGATTCCCCCATAGAAGGCCAGAGCTTGGAAAAATTCCCGGTTGACATTTGGCCGGATTAACCGTTCTATAGAGTCGGTAAAGCATCAAAATCAATTGCCTGAAAAGCATAAAAGTTACCTAATATAGCAATAATTTTAAAGCAGACGCAGGGAGAAGGTGTTCCATGAAAAAGTTAAAACAAAGCATAATGGTAATGGTATGGGCGGCGGCGTTACTGGGGCTGGTCGGTTGTACGGTGAACCCGGCCACGGGCCGGAAGCAACTGGCCCTGATCTCCACCCAGCAGGAAATCGACATGGGCAAGAACAGCGCCCCGGAGTTCGAGGCCCAGTTCGACGGTAAACTTCCCGATGCCGTGCTGCAAGCCTACGTCCAGGAAGTCGGGGCCAAGATCGCCGCCGCAGCCGACCGGGAGATGCCCTATGAGTTCGCCCTGCTGGCCGGCGATGTGCCTAACGCCTTCGCCATTCCCGGCGGCAAGGTGTATGTCACCGCCGGCCTGATGCGGTACATGACCAACGAGCGGCAGTTGGCGGCCGTGTTGGGCCATGAGGTCGGCCACGTCTGTGCCCTGCACATCATCAGCGGCATCCAGCGGGACATGGGCTTTCAAATCCTCATCGAAGCGGCCGGCTACGTCGGCGGCAGTTCCGCCTATAGCTCGGCGGCCAAGGTGGCCCTGGGACTGGTGGACCTCAAGTTCAGCCGCAGCCAGGAATACCAGGCCGACCAGTTGGGCATCCGCTACATGACGCGGGCCAATTACAATCCCTACGGCATGGTCGAACTGCTGGACATCCTGCTGGCCATGCACGACAAGGAACCTAGTAAACTGGCGGCGATGTTCCAGACGCACCCGTTGACCAGTCAGCGCATCGAGGAGGCCCAGGCCATCATCACCAATGAACACCCGCAAGCCAACCCGGCCGAACCCGACCCTAACGCCGACCGCATGAAACAAATGGTGCTTAGACTACCTCCGCCGAGTAAGACGAATAATTAGCCACAGATTCCCACTGATGGACACTGATTTTAATAGAAGCTAGAAGTAAGAAGCTAGAATAAGTTACGAGGCGAGTCATGAGCTTATATACGCTGGCGATTGCGATGATTGCAGCGAAGGAGACGCAGGAGCGGCAGCGGGAGCGGATACGGCGGATGATTCATGCGCGGCTGCATCGGACGGAACCGGCGTCGAAGCTGGCGGCGGAAGAACAGGCGGTGTTGGATCGTATCGACGCCCAACTTACCGAGGGGAACCGGGTGCTCTCGGAGAAAAACTGTCCGGAGTGCGGCCGCCGGGCGGTGGTGGTTATGGTTGATGATGTTCTGGTGGATTGCTGCCCGAGTTGCCAGGGGATTTGGTTCGATCCGGGGGAATTGAAAACCCTGATGCACACCGATAAGGACATCCCCTCGGATGATCTCAAACACCGCGAGTCCCGGCACACCTGCCCCGTCTGCCGGACGCGGATGACCGAGTACGTCTATCTCCGCCCGCATAATCTGTTGGTGGACCGCTGCCCAAAGGGGCACGGTGTTTATCTGGAAGCCAAGGAAATCCAACGCGCCCTGGCCCTGACGTAAACCGCTCCAAAAGATACTGCCGCGGGCTGCTTTAACGCCGCGGCCTCATGGAGGCTTTCCGTTTAGGAACCAGCCGCTAACCCGCCTCCTTTGTCGGCTGCCACACCGCGAGACATATAAGCCCCGGATGATAATCCGGGGTCGGCCGCATTGTGCTTTCTCACACGCCCTGCTTTCCCGACCCCCAACTCTCGTTGGGGGCTTAGGGCCGAAGGCCCTTTCCGACTGTCGCCTGCTTCGTGGGCGAGACAGCCACGGGCTGTTTCCGTTTGCCCGCCATGTACCGCCGGCGTCTCGCCGGCAACGTTGGCCGCAAAGATCACATAGAACGCAAAAAACTGTTTATCCGCCGATGCACGCAGACATGTCACGGCGTAGTCGCAGACGAAGCCGGATGGCCGCAGATGTCATGCTGAACGCAGTGAAGCATCTCTCTTGATTCTGTTTCTCACGGAGCCGCGGAGACACGGAGAAAATATGATAAATAAGCCCTCAATCTCTGTGTCTTTGTGCCTTTGTGAGAGATAAACGCTTACGAACGCAAAGAAGAAAATAGACATGATTGACATGATTTACCCTGATATTTGACCTTGTTTTCCTCCCGCC
>JAFGBA010000329.1 GCA_016933395.1 Sedimentisphaerales bacterium
CGCGGTTTTATCCGGAGACATCATGGCGACGATGGTGTCTTCCATTTTTGCTTCGAGTTTTTCCCTTACGGCCAGCAGCCGGGTCATACTTTGCCGATAATGTTCTTCTGTAATGCTCCCTCGACTGAAATCGGCTTTAATTTTCGCTTCAAGACGCAGGAGTTCTTCCAGCTTTTTCTCGATGACATCAATGTCATCATCTTCGGAAAATGCGGCGTTTAACGAGGTGAAACAGGTAAAAAAAAGATAAGCTAGACCGCTCAATAACAACAGCAACGAGAAATCCGGAACATCGGCAACAAAATACAGTATTATCGGATAAGGCATAACCAAAATCTTAACACAAGATAACGAGCAACACGGTCCAGATGCATATTTTCTCCATATTACTCCAACGAGCGTAGCCAATGCAATTCATTTAGGGGTAATTTCAAGCCCTTCCAGAGAAATGACGGCGACGGCATATAACTCTTTGTCAATCAAAAAGATGTGTCGTCTGGTAAAACGAACCGTTTTATGTTACAGTAATTATTGAGAGGCTAAGCCATAAGGTTCATAAAATCCATGATACACGGTTACAATATCAAGTCAGGGTGGTGAAGGATATTTAGGATATAAAAGTGGAAAACTCCTTTGAGATAAAACCGACTTTGAAGAAGTTTAAATCGCCTATTATTGTTTTACCGGCATACAATGCCGCCGCGACGCTTAAGGCCACACTGGCGGACATCCCCAGGGGGTGTTTCAAGGAATTGATTTTGGTGGATGATTGCAGCCGGGACAACACCGTCGCCATCGCCGAAGAACTGGGATTGACGGTGATTCGGCATGAAAAGAACAAAGGTTACGGTGCCAATCAAAAAACATGTTACGATTTGGCCCTGGAGCGCGGGGCGGATGCGGTGGTGATGTTGCATCCGGATTACCAATACGATGCGCGGCTGATTCCGTTTTTTCTAGGATTTCTAGAGATGGGGATTTGCGATTTGATGCTGGGGTGCCGGATTCGCACGCGCCAGGAAACACTGCATTCAGGCATGCCCTTGTATAAATACCTTAGCAATCGCGTTTTGACTATTTTTGAAAACCTGGTGTTGGGGCAGAATCTGGGCGACTTCCACAGCGGGTTTCGCTGCTACACACGGGAATTGCTGGAAACGATTCCATATCATAAAAATTCCAATGATTTTGTGTTTGATTCACAGCTTCTGGCCCAAGCGGCGTATTTCGGGTTTCGCATCGGCGATGCGCCGATTCCCTGCCGGTATTTCAAGGAGGCATCATCGATTAATTTCGGCCGCAGCCTGACCTACGGTGTGCAAACCGTGGCAACCATGGTCCAATATGCCTTGCAGAAAATGAACCTGGCAACGTTTGATATTTTCAGCAACAAAAGTGAATCGCGGGATAATACTCAAACCATTAACGACCAATAACGTTTATTTCGTCTCGGGTTTGGGGACGGCGTCAGAGAGTTTGCGCAGACGAAAGATATTAAGCCGGCGTCCGTATCGTTCGCAGGTGATGGTTTTGATGAATTCGTAAGGCCCGATATCCCGCGGTTTTTCGAGCATGGCAAAATTGCCGATACCCCAGCCTTTATAGTTGACATCGTTGGGCAGTCTGCCGATACGAGAGTCCCAAACAACATAATCGATATTGCGTTTGTAACAGATTTCGGCAAACTCCTGCGGGTTGGCGGCTTTGATATTCGCGGGATGGATAAAGCATTTTTTGGCTTGTGGGGCAAATATCTCGACCACGTTTGACATGGAGCAAAGCATTTTCTCGCCGGGCTTGGCGTTTTCGATGTACCATTCAGCGAGGCGTTTGAATTCGATATTGTATTGGCCGTCGCCGAGTGTGCGCACCAGCATATACTGGTTGGAGAATAACATCGCCAAAACGATGATGGTAATAACCGCATCACGCCAAATGAAGGTATTGCGGTAAAAAAAGCGACGAACGAAATATAAAGCCAACAATATCAGCGCGATAGCCAACGGCAGGAAATTGGATGGAGGGCTGATATGTTTTATTTTCGGCAGAAATCTGACGAGATGCCCCGCCCAGATGACGGCGATAACCAATAATATCGCTTGTGCACCGACGATAATGGGCCGAGGGACACGATTGTTTTGATTAATGAAACGCCAAGCGCCCTGGAGGCCTAAAACGCAGATCAGCAGGACAATCCAGTGCACGGAGGCGTAAAACCGCGGCACCGACCATGTATACATGGCATGGATAACCATATAAGGAACGAAGAAAATTAAAAGCGCCAGAACCTCCCATCTACGCCTAAGCAGACCATAAAAGGCGCCAAAAAGGAAACTTATCACTGCCAGGACTTTGGTCAGGTTAAAAATGGTCTCCACCGCTTCTTTGCCACCGCCGCTGACAGAAGGGATGAATAATGATGAGAAGGTGACCTGCCAAAGGGATTCCAGAATTTCCGGGGTATTTTTCAGTCGGTCGACACTAAGGTTTTCGACGTAAAAGGCGTTGCCCGGATTCATTTTCATCGCCAGCAGCCACAGACCCAACGGAACCGAGGCAAGAAAGGAAAACAAAATCGTCAGAATGAGTTTTTTGCGGCGACGGTCATAAATACAATCCAGCACGAACGCCGCCAAAATCAGCGCCGCTCCTTCGTAACGCACCATGGTGGTAATGGCGGCGAACAGGTAACACCATTTCGACCGCCGGAACATCAGATACAGCGTTAACAGGGTAAAAAACAATAGAAGCGTTTCGCATATTGGTTCGGTAATAAGATATATCGTCTGCGGGTTCAGCATGGCCGCCAAGGTTACCCATAAGGCGGCGCTGCCGATAATTTTCCGACCTACCAGCCAAAGCAGCAGCAGGTTAAACGGGTGAATCAGGGCATTGAGAAGCCAGCCGCCCGCCAAATCGGGGTATGGGCCACCGATGAGATGGCCGAGGGGGATTTGCAAAAAACTCAACACGGGAGCGCGTTTAAAATAGTCGGCCTTGCCCGGCGACCAGAACTGACGGGCCGATTCAAGAAAACCGGTAAAATCGGGATTCGGCACGGCGAGATGGCCGAAGTAAATGATCGAATGGTAAGCGCCAAATACAATGAGAACAAAAGCGATCAGCAGATCATACCGTTTTTGCCGCCGGGCGGATAAATCCACGAGAAGTCGATCCTCCGTGGCCGGAGTTTGAGGAGGAGCATGTTTTTTCAGCTTTTTTCTGCTCATTCAGATCACCTGGTTAAGTATAAGCGCCATCGAAAATAATCACTTTCATAATCTAACCAAAATAAGCAGGACGATGCAATACGTTATAATTCTATATTTAATCTGGTTATTTTAGGTTATTAGTCTGAATTACAACGGAGTCAACCTTTCAGCGAAGAAGTCATCATAAAAGTGCGTTAGGCCGTTATTAACAACCGCTCATCCGACAGTAAAAACGCCGTAACATCATTTTAATAAAAGGGTTAAGTCTCGCTCGCAGGCGGCCTTAACTATTATGCGGGATGCAAGTTCTTGGTTGACGGGGGCTGTGAAATGTTATTAAATGGTGGGTTGCCTGTATACAGATGATGAAGCGGGGTATGTTTCGCGATAGCGAGGCGATTTGTATCAAAAAGGCACTTAGTCGAATATTTATTTCGGCCGGCGGGTTTACGGGTGACCCGCACGACGGCCAGGCAACCCGGCAAAATGTGACATAGAAAGACGTGGAACATGGTTGACAAGGCAATTCTTAACAATTTTGACATCAACGAAACGGAAATCGAAAAAGCCCTGGCAGGAGCGCTGGATGAAAACCTCACCAACGACATGATGGCGGTGATCGACCGGACGGTGCAAAACTTCGAACCGGGATCCATCCTGACGGGAAAAATCATCAACTGTTTCGGGGGCGATGTCGTGGTGGAAGTAGGGCTTAAGAGCGAGGGGACGGTCAGTCAATCGGAGTGGGACGATCCCAGCGAGATTCGGGTGGGCGATACGATAGAGGTCATGCTGGAGGCGGTGGAATCTGACAGCGGATTAGTGCTGCTGAGCAAGCGCAAGGCCGACCGGATACGCGGGTGGGAGCGGATCATCAAAAACTATAAGGAAGGCGACACAATTAAAGGCAAAGTCAGCCGACGGATTAAAGGAGGGTTATTGGTGGACGTCGGGGTGCCGGTGTTTCTGCCCGCTTCGCAGGTGGATGTACGGCGGCCGGGGGACATTTCAGAGTATATCAATAAGGAAATTGAAGCGAAAATCCTGAAAATCGATGAAGAACGCCGCAACATCGTGATTTCACGCCGCAAGATGATGGAAGAAGCACGCGCCACGGCGAAATCGCGACTATTGGGCGATATCGAGGTGGGACAAATTCGCAAGGGCGTTGTCAAGAACATCGCTGATTTCGGCGCGTTTGTTGACCTGGGCGGATTGGACGGCCTCTTGCACATTACGGATATGAGTTGGGGCCGGGTAAACCATCCGTCGGAATTGGTGAAGTTGGATCAGGCCATTGAAGTCAAAGTGCTCAGCATCGACAGGGACAAGGAAAAAATCGCTCTGGGCCTTAAGCAGAAGACCGAAAGTCCGTGGTCCACGGTGGCGGAACGCTATCCCGTCAACGCCGTGGTCAAAGGCAACGTGGTGAACATCATGAGTTACGGCGCATTCATCAAGCTCGAAGAAGGCGTCGAAGGACTGGTGCACATCAGCGAGATGAGCTGGACCAAGCGCATCAATCATCCCGGCGATATTCTCAGCGTGGGACAGGATATCGAGGTGGTGGTGCTGGACGTAAATCCGTCCAAGCAGGAAATTTCTCTGGGCATCAAGCAGCTTGAGGACAATCCCTGGGTGCATGTGGCGCAGAAGTATCCTCCGGGCACGGTGGTGGAAGGCAAGGTTCGTAACCTGGCCAATTACGGTGCGTTCATCGAAATTGAAGAAGGCATCGACGGCCTGCTGCATGTATCGGACATGAGTTGGACCAAGAAGATCGGCCATCCCGGCGAAATGCTCAAGAAAAACGAGCCGGTCCGGTGCATGGTGCTCAGTGTGGATCAGGAAAAACAGCGGGTGGCGTTGGGACTGAAGCAGTTGATGGAAGATCCGTGGCTGCGGGCGATTCCGGATAAATATATTCCGGGGCAAATTGTCCAGGGCAAAGTGACAAAGCTGACCAATTTCGGCGTATTCGTGGAACTGGAACCGGACCTGGAAGGACTTCTGCACATTTCGGAACTGGCGGATCATAAGGTGGAAGGTCCGCAGGATGTCGTAAAAGTGGGCGACGATATAGAAGTAAAAATTCTGCGCGTGGATATCGAAGATCGTAAAATCGGCCTGTCGCTCAAGCGCGCTCAATGGGCGGCGGAAGACGAACAGGACGAAAAAGACCGTGGTCCGTCGCGCGGCGGTCTGGATGGCAGCGTTGACACCGGTTCGGGCATGATTGACGCTTCTTTATTCCGACGCAAACCGGCGCCGGCTGAAACCCAAGCGCCGGCTGAGACCCCAGCGCCGGCCGCAACGGACACTGACGATGCGCCCCCGCCTGCTCCCGTGGAAAGCGGCGATACCATCCAGGACCAGCCGGAATAAGAACAACCTCCGCTCTTCCACCATAATCGTGCGAAGGGTGTAAATATAATAATGGCGAGGTGAAATCAAGGTGCAAGCGTTGTTTGCCGTAAAGTAGAAACCTTGTTTTATTTTCCCCGTCATAAAACCCGGCGGGCGGATGTGAATCAGGCCGCTATGCCGAGTTACGCGAGCCAGGGATATACAGGAGAGGTTATGGTCGAGTCGTCCTTGCAGATATATCTGGAAGAAATTAACCGGGCTCCGCTGTTGACGGCGGAGGAGGAAAAATCCCTGTCGCGTCGAATTATCCATGACAATGATCCCGAAGCGCGGGATCGCATGATTCGCAGCAACCTGCGGCTCGTGGTGAACATCGCCAAAAAGTTTGGCAACCGCGGCATGCCTTTGGCGGATTTGATTGAAGAGGGCAATCTGGGTTTATTGCGGGCGGTGGAAGGATTCGATCCGGAACAGGGATCGCGGTTCAGCACCTATGCGTCGTGGTGGATCAAACAGGCCATAAAGCGGGCGCTGATTAACAGCGTACAACCGATTCACATTCCTGCGTATATGGTGGAAATGATCGCGCGCTGGAAACAGGCGGCGGTGGCCCTGGAAGATCAATTGGGCCGTTCGCCGACCATGGACGAAATGGCCGAGGCGCTGGAAGTGCCGGCGCGCAAGCTGAAAATTATTCGCCGGGCGGTTAAAGCGGTGACGTCTGCGGGTCAGATGAGCGGAGGCGAGGATGGACATCCGGTGCTGAATGAGTTATTGGAGGATGGTAAAACACCCCGGCCGGACGAAGCCGTGTTTAACGCCGATGAACTTAAAACCATTATGAAGCTGCTGGATGAAATCGACGAGCGCGAAGCGGAAGTGTTGCGGCTGCGGTTCGGACTCAATAATCAGGAACCGCTCACACTCAAGGAAATCGGCGAGCGCGTGGGCCTGACGCGAGAGCGGGTGCGGCAAATTGAAAAAGAGGCGCTGGCCAAGCTGAATATGATTATGACGTCGGATGAACCGGTGTAAATCCGGGCGCAACGGGAACAAAACTGATGAAAGCAGGCATGGTTACGAACTTACAAAAAACCACCGGCGTAGAACCGCGTTTGCGGGGAATGTTGCGAACGATTCGGGATTTTCCCAAGCCGGGCATCGGTTTTATTGACATTATGCCGCTGATTGCTGACGGCGAGGGTTTAGCCTTGGCGGCGGCGGCGATGGCGGCGCCGTTTCAAGACAAAAATGTCACCGTAGTCGTCGGTGCGGAAAGCCGCGGCTTTATTCTGGGCGCGGCGGTGGCGCGGGAATTGGGCGCGGGATTCGTTGCGGTGCGCAAGCCGGGCAAACTGCCGGGCAAAACCATCGCCGAAGAATATACGCTGGAATACGGCACGGACCGATTGGAAATGCACGCCGACGCCATCCGCCACGGCGAGCGGGTGCTGATGGTTGATGACTTGCTGGCGACGGGCGGCACCATGGAGGCCTGTTGTAAGATGGTTCGCTCGCTGGGCGGTGAGATTGTGGGCGTGAGTTTTCTGGTGGAACTGGCCTTCTTGAAGGGAAAGGAAAAACTCGTCGGATATGATTGCCACAGCGTCATTGTAATAGACGAGGAATAACGACCGCGGATAATAACAAGGCGACGCTGTCATACCCGCGAAAGCGGGTATCCAGGCGTTAATACTGGATTCCCGCCTGCGCGGGAATGACAAAAAAATGCCTTCCCGCAACAGAAACTTAAATAAGAATCGGAGAAAGTCATGGCGCAGGAATTGCATGGGGCATTAAAGGTCGGGTCGGAACGTTACGGCATCGTGGTCAGCCGGTTTAACGAATTCATCACCTCGCGACTGCTGGGCGGGGCGTTGGATTGCCTTAAACGTCATGGCGCCAATGATGACCAGATAACGGTGATGTGGGTTCCCGGCTCGTTCGAAGTGCCGCTGGCGGCGCAGCGCATGGCGGCGACAGGAAAATTCGCGGCGATTATTTGTCTATCGGCCGTGATTCGCGGCCAGACCGACCATTATGAACAGGTCTGCCAGCAAATAACGCGCGGCATCGGCGAAGTGGGACTAAAAGCGAACCTGCCGGTGATGTTCGGCGTGGTGACGTGCGACACGCTGGAGCAGGCGATTGACCGGGCGGGGGCCAAGGGCGGTAATCTGGGCGCCGCCGCCGCTGCGGGCGCCATCGAAAGTGTGCAGGTATTGGGGCAACTGGGCGCGATCAAGTAACGCCATGACAAACTCACCCGCACAAAATAAATCCGAACTCCCACAGATCGGCCGGGAAGATCCCCGTCGTCAAGCGCGGGAATTGACCATCCAGTTTCTTCACCAACTTTCCCTCCAGGGCGAAGGCGGCATGGAAGGCCTGGAGGGCTTTCTGGCCGAATACGCCGAGAACGCCAAAGCCGGCGAGTTGGCGCGGGCATGGATCACGGGAACCTGGGTGCATCACGACGAACTGGATGTGTGCATCAAAACAAACAGCAGCAACTGGGATTTAACGCGGATGAATCTGGTGGATCATAACAACCTGCGGCTGGCGGCGTATCATTTGATTTACTGCCCGGAGATACCTTACAAAGTGGTCATCAACGAAGCGGTCGAACTGGCCAAACG
>JAFGBA010000330.1 GCA_016933395.1 Sedimentisphaerales bacterium
ACGGCTTTCATGATGACCATTACTTCGTGTTAAAGGTTAAGCAGGCATGTTCCGCTTAAATCCACCAACTTTTTTGGAGTTGAACCGCTTATTATTTATCGAGAACATTTGCGAGCGTAGGCGTTGAACCTTGACATGTGGATATAATTGTGTTACTATCGCTTTTTACGGGATGTTAACAAGGAGTATGGGTTCTTTTTTGGAGGAGAACCATGTTAAGATTTTCGCCATTCGGGAATCACGTTGTGTTTTTGCGAGTATTATTGGTTATGATGGTGGGTAGTCTATTAACCGGAGTGGTCAAGGCGGAGGTAATCGGAACTGATAATTTTAATTATCCCGACGGCCAAATTGACGGGAAAAACGGCGGTACGGGCTGGACCTGGCACAATGCCAGTGGAACTCAAACCAACAGCGGCGGAAAATCTACTTGGGGCGTCGGCGCCTGGGGAGATCCACTAAATTGGGGTATGCGTGATATAAGCGGCGGGGCGCTTTATACTACTGATGGTGGTGCTATCCGCGCCTATGGCGGTAATGCCTGGGAAGCTTCATTTGAGGGCGCGGGGTGCGTTTACTACAGCGTTAAATTCACCATGCTGGAAGATCAATGGTGGTGTGGCGTCAGCGGTTATGACTTTGATGGAGAGCGGTTTTTCTTCGGAAAACCCAGTGGAGAATCTGTCTTTGGCATTGACTCATGGCCCTCCGATGATCCGGGGTACTGGCTTTCAAGTATTAATGTTTCGGTAAATCAAACATTTCATCTGATCTGTGCGATTGATTATGACGGTAATCAGTTAAGGCTGTGGATTAATCCGAGTGTGTCTGACTATGACAATGGTGCTGCGGACAACACGGCCGATGTTGCCGGAGCTTATGCCGGCGGCAACTGGAACAATCAGATTCGTCTGGCGTCCGGCGGCGCTTGTATGTGGGATAATTTGATAGTGGCCAACAGCTTTGCTGATTTGCCCGTTTATTTTTTGAACGATGATTGTTCCGGTGCGCTTCCCATTACCGAGGGCGTTCCTGAAACCGGCTCAACGGCGACGGCGACGGGAACCGAAGTCAGCAGTTGCTCCAGTAACGACTTTTACGATGTCTGGTATTATTTTATTCCTGCGGAAACCGGACCTTATGAGATCAGCACCTGCGGCAGCAGTTTTGACACCACCCTGGCGATCTATGATGGTTGCGGCGGAACGGAAGTCGCCTGTAATGAAGATGCGGTTGACATTTGTGGCGGTTATCAGAGTAATCTGGTGACGACGTTAACTTCCGGCGTAAACTATAAGATACGCATCGCGGGGTGGGAGCAGCAAACCGGCGATTATATATTAACGGTCAATCAAGATGTGCCGGATAACGATGATTGCTTCAACGCGACAGAAGCTGTGGCATGGCATACCTATTCCGGGAATACCATATTCGCCACGGGTGCGGATGTCAGTAGTTGCACCAATGGCGATACGATAGACGTCTGGTATCGTTTTGTGCCCATGCACACGGATGAATACCGTATCAGCACGGAAGGCAGTTCGTTTGACACATCGCTGGCGGTCTATACCTCCTGTGGGGGCGGGGAAATTGGATGTAATGATGACGCCAACGGCGGCCAGTACTCTGAATTGACGTTAAATTTAACCCGGGATGCGCCCTATTTCATTCGCATTTCCGGATATGAAGGCGCAAAAGGAGATTATTCCTTAAAAATTATACCAACGTGCCCTGATCCAATTGCTCCTACCGCTCCTACGCCGGAAAATTTGCAGTCGGCGGTTACGCGCGAGGTTACTTTGTCCTGGAATGGGACTATAGCCTCAATCCAACAGGCTTTTCCGGCGGTTATTTACGGCGTGGATAATCGCCTGGATGAATATCAAGTGACTGATTCTTTGATATTAGATGCCGGCGACGCTACGTGTGCTCTGATGGGATCGTCAGTATTGACCGATTTGGGCGACAGTTACCTGATCGATGGCAGTTACACTCTGGCGGACTCCATTCAAGACGGATGGGGTTTGCCTATATGCCCGGAGGAACCATACGCCAATCAACCCCTGGCGGCTTATTGCTCCGGCTCTCTTGTAGCGCCGGACATAATCATGACGGCGGGACATTGTGTTGATTCGGCTAATATCGACACTTTAGCGCTGGTGTTTGGGTTCGTAATGTTGGACGCCTATACACCGACTCTGGAGATTGATAAAGGCGATGTTTACTTCGGACGGGAGGTCATTGCCCAGGGACAGGATTCCGATTGGGCGTTGGTCCGTCTGGATCGCCCGGTTGTGGGGCATACCCCGCGTCAGGTGCGGCGGGGTGGCAAAATCGGCAATACTCAAACGCTTTTAATGATCGGCCATCCGTGCGGTATGCCGCGTAAATACGCCGGAGGAGCCAGGGTGAGAGAGAATGCGCACGATGAATACTTCGAGGCCAATTTGGACGCCTATGGCGGTAATTCCGGTTCGGCTGTTTTCAATGCCACAAATTTGACCATCGAAGGCATTCTCGTCGCCGGCAATCCGGACTGGCAGCAGGATGGAGATTGCGTTCGCTCCAAGGTGTGTCCCGATTCAGGGTGTCCTGATTGGGAAGCCGTCAGCCGGGTTACGCAATGCAGCAGCCTAATACCTTTGTATGATGTTTACCTGGGCGAGGCTCCCGATCAAATGAGTCTTTTATGCCAGGACACTAACGTTTACTGGTGCGACGCAGGTCTGTTGGAATGCGGCAAAACCTATTATTGGCAGGTCGTGGAAAAAAATGGCTGTGGCCAGATCGCCGGGCCTATATGGGCATTCACTGTGGAGCCTGTTGGCGATCTTGATTTCAGTTGTATGGTCGATATCAACGATTATGCTTTGTTTGCGGCCTCTTGGCTGGGTGACAATTGTTCGTCGATCAATTCCTGGTGTGGCAATGCGGATTTAAATAAAGACGGGCAGGTAAATGTGTTTGATATTGATTGGTTGGCGCAGTATTGGTTGAAATACGTTGATTGAAACCATGCTATAAGGTTTTTTTGAAGGTTCGCATTTTCCTTGAATTGTTGTACGATTCCCATTCAATATCCTTGACAGGGGGTGGGATTGAGATAAACTGGGATGAATGGAGCAGTTATCGTTATTCACAAAAGTGCGTTTCGTGGTGGGGTTGGCAATAGCAGCCATTTTATTTGGTTTTATCGTTTTACCTTTGGCCCGGCCGGAGATGCCCGGGGGGACATTAATATTGATGCAGCATCCTCATCCGGTTCCGATAGTGATGGTGGCTGTGCTTTTGGCCATGTTGACGCCTGTTGTATCTTTACTGGGTGCTCCATATTTGCGTTATATTACGGCTTTGGCGGCAACGCCGGTGGGCCTTGCGGTTTTGACCTTGATGACTGCGGGAATTACCCCAATACTTGCGGATATTACTATCGAGGATAGGGAGCATTTATTTCATTTGATGCTGGTTGATTTGTTGTTGTGGTCCGGGGTGGTTTGGATGGGGATTCTGGCAACTTCGTTGATAATTAAGGCGCCTATTCGTGAGTTACTAACAGATACAAATAAGGCTGATACGGTTCGGACCAATAAAAAGACGGCCCAGAAGAACATAATCAACACATTATTAGGGGTTTCGGGTGTGGTTGTTTTGGCGTATTTACTATTAAGGGTGTTGATTCATTCGGGAAAGGTACAGGTGGTTACGGAATACATCTCGCCGCCGCCACAGAAAGGACAGATCGTATTTGGTCTGATTACAGCATTCGGCCTGGCGACGCTGGGTGTGCATCAATTAACTGCCCTAAGAGTGGAGTGGCTGCTGCTTACGGTGGTTATTGTGGGAGTGGGTGTATTAATTCCCACTGGTGCGGAAGATTCAGCAATAAAGGTTCTGTTAGCCCCAGCGTGTTTCCCGTCATCACAATTACTAAAAACCATTACGCCGTTGGCTTGGACGGCATTTGGAAGTATTGGTGTTTTATGGGGGTACTGGACCAGTATGCGCTTGAGATATGCTCGTTTAAAATTGATTAATTAGGCCGAAAAACAGGGCGGTCCATTTTAAAACCAAAAAGATACCAAAGTCATATTGGTTATCATTAAGCTGGGGAAAACCACTAATTTCATGCAGAAAAATGTAGAAAAATGAACTATTTTTTCTCATTTGGCGTGACTTTTACGGATTTTGTGCTAAACTATTATTAGTTATTATCGGAACTAGGTTGGGGTTAGACATCGTTGTTCGGCTACGCAAGTTGTGGAAAGGGTGAGGTTTGGATATGACCGGCAAGGAGGCTATTAAGCATCGGGCAATGATGATGGGAGTGGTGACCGGTCAAATGCCTGATGTTGAGTTGATCTGGCAAGTCCAAAGGGAAGAAGGCAACAAAGAGTGTTTCGGGTGCGGCTTTACCTGCACTCGAACGGATTGTCGCTGGCGGAGTATATGCCGGGCCTTGGATTTTTATGATCAGGCGCGGTTGCCTATCCATTCGGTGACATATACTAAGAAGGCAAGCAAGCGAAGACAACCACGACAGCGAGTAAAAACCTTCGTTGAGCGTGCACCTGCATCGGCGAGAATTCTTGAGTCGGCTGCCTCAGCCTCAAGCCGTTCTTGATCCATCCGCAGGACACAGCCCTCAATTGTAAGCCGAATCGGCTACGCCGGCCGATTCGGCTTTTTTGGTGGCAGGAATTTTTATAGTTTACTTTTCCCCGCCAAGAACTTCGGCGATATTCAGGGCATGGTCTTTGATGCGCCGGTAGGCATTTAGCATGTCAGTATAAATCAGGCTTTTAAGCGGTGTCGCCTGGCCCTCTTCAACACGGCTAAGATGATGGGCGCGATATTCTTTCATTAAATGGGTAATAGCATTACCTTTTTGCATGGCTTGGGGTATGATTTCCGTATCTTCGCGACGAACGGCATCGTTGATCATCCGCAGGTAAACCATTACGTGATCGTGCAGGTCGAGGATTTCTCGAAGACCATCGGATGTGATCTCCAGGTTACTGTCGCGCAACTTGAGTTTAAGCTTGAGGATCGCCGTAATATAATCAGCAATGGATTCATACTCGTCGGCCATACGCAGTTGTTTCCGCCCGGTGTCCATCACCTCATGTGAAACATCATCGGCCAAAAGCTGGCTGAGATATTCGATGATTTCTTTTTGGGCCAAATCCATTGCCAGTTCATCATCAAAAACCTTTTCTTCCTCGGAGCGAGGATGGTTGATGTCTTCAAAAACCCGGCGTACTGAATCCAGCATTGATTCGGTGCGCACGGCCATACGCAAAATCTCATTGCCCGATTGCTGTATGCCAAGGGTGGGGGTTTTGAGCATACGGATGTCAAGATAGCGTAAATGGGGCGTCTCCACGACCTTACGCGCTGGAACAATTTTTTCCACCAGCGATGCCAGCGGTCGAAGCAGGGGCAGGAATACCACGACATTCACCACATTAAAACACGTATGCGCCAGGGCAATATTCTGACGAATATGAGGGAACATGGATTCACCAGTATCAATGACGGCCGTTATTGGATCATAACCGATGATAACGCCTAGTATTTTTAAATAATAGGGAAACAACAAACTGATCCAAACCGCCCCCAAAATATTAAAAAAAGTATGTGACCATGCAGCGCGTTTGGCGTTGACGCCGGCGCCGATAGAGGCCAACTGGGCCGTAATGGTGGTGCCGATATTTTCGCCCAAAACCAGTCCAATGGCTGTGGGAAGACTGATTAGCCCCATTGCCGCCAACGTCTGGGTAATCGCAATCGTTGCCGATGATGATTGGATAATTCCCGTTAAAATAGCGCCGGCGAGAATACACTTCCACAGTCCCCATAGCGAAAATTGCATTATGTTCGCATCGTCATAAACAAACGGAGTGAATTTGCTAAACCAGGTTTTAAATGCCGGATGGTCCTGTAGGGGGGACAGACCATCTTTCATGAGTTCCAATCCAAAAAAAATCATTCCCAGCCCCAGAAACATGGTCGCGGTGTAGCGAATCCGTTCATTTTTGCTGAATAAATAAACAAGTGCCGAAATTCCTAAAATCGGTAACCCCCATTTTCCTATAGGCATTGAAACAATCCAGCCGGTGATGGTTGTGCCTATATTGGCCCCCATGATGACGCCAATTGCCTGCACCAGGGTCATCAGGCCGGCGCTAACCATGCTGACAACAATAACGGTGGTTACGGAACTGGATTGAATGATACTGGTGACGAGAGTGCCGACACCACAAGCGACGAAGCGATTATTGGTTACGGCGCTAATCAGTGAACGAAGACGCCGTCCGGCGATGGCCTGCATCCCCTCAGAAATATTTTTCATCCCCAGTAAAAATATGCCTAATCCCCCGCACAGATGAAATAAAATCTTGGTAATATCTAAGCTCATTTAATTCAATGATTTATATAAATTACTTCAGATTTACATAATCTTAAAGTTATTGTAACATAGCGTTATTAAAGTCAAAACGCCAGTCGGAATATGATAATCCCGCAAATTTACATAGTTTAACATTCAATCCGTTTATCCTTCAATCAAGCCTGCTTAACTGTTTGGCCGATAAGGTTTAGGGAGTATCGACAATGATTCAGGCAAGCGAAATTCACGAATTTTTACGCAC
>JAFGBA010000331.1 GCA_016933395.1 Sedimentisphaerales bacterium
GGTTGATGCGGGAGATCAGACCACCCAGGACACACTTTTGGCCCTGGCAGATTGGTTTTTTCAACAAGCAAAACTCCGATGTAAATGGACCTTCGATGACTTCATAAATCTGCATCAGGTTGATGTGGGTTGCCGGTCGGTTTAGGCGGAAACCCCCGGACGGGCCGCGGGTGGAAGAGACTAACTCCGCCTTGCCCAGCCGCTGCATAATTTTTGCCAAATGGTTTTCCGATGCCCCCAGCGTTTTGGCCAATTCATGGGTCGTGAAAGACCGTTCCGGCTCCCCGGCCATAAGGCTGGCTGCATGAATCGCCAGAGAGCAACCTTCGGATAGTTTTAGTGCGGTTGACATCAGTATAAATCCTTTATTAAGTATTCTGGTACTATAATACCATATATGATTAAAAAAGTCAATTAAAAATCTAAATACAGATATAAGTTATTAATATATAAGTAATTATGTATGTAAAAATTGCCGATGAGAAGTTCCAATCCGGAATATCAAGATATTGGCATCTTAGAACACACTTTATATGGCGCAGATTTCCAGGCCACGAAGCCATGACGCGGGACAAATAACGAAGCAGAATATGTATTTGTGAAGCATGAATGTAGGTGATTGTTATCATGTGTAAAAAGTGGTAAACTTCAGACTTAAAAGGAATATGTCATGAATTTGATAATCGAGAATCAACGGTCCAAGCTTGACGGTTTATGCCGGCGATTTCATGTAGCCAAGTTGGAGTTATTCGGGTCGGCCACGGATCCGCAGCGATTTGATACGCAAAAAAGTGATTTGGATTTTTTGGTCGAATTTCAGTATCTGCCGCCAGGCGAATACGCTGAATCATATTTTGGGTTATTGGAAGGATTGGGACAATTGTTCCAAAGAAACATCGACTTGTTAATGCCCAATGCGATTCAAAACCAGTATCTTCGCGACCAGATCAATCGTGAAAGGATATTGATCTATGCCGCGTGATCCCAAGGTATTTTTGGAAGATATACGATTAGCGAGCGAGAATATCCTCGCGTTTACCCGTAATAAAACGCGAGATGATTATTGTCGGGATGCTTTGCTTCGTTCCGCGGTGGAGCGGCAGTTTGAAATTATTGGCGAAGCCATGAAACTACTGCTTCAATCAAATGCGGCAATTGCCGAACAAATCCCTGAATACCGCAGGATTATCGCCTTTCGCAACATTTTGATACATGGTTATTTTGCAATCGACAACCATGTTGTATGGGATGTGATTACCGGTCAATTGCCGATACTACATAAGCATGTAGCGGTTTTGCTTCAATCCCTTTGAAAAACGTTTATGGCGAACTTTGCTCCGGGGTCATGCCGTGAATTTGGGCCGTATAGCGGGCGATGAGATTCTGAATTTTGGGCTGGTCGGGATTGATTTCCAGGGAGCGGTGCCAGTTTTCCAGGGCTTTTTCTGCGAGTTCGTTCTGAGAACGGTCCTCGATATATTGCATCATGGCTGTTACGCCCAGGCCGTTATAGGCCTGATAATTCTCCGGGTCGATGGACAGGGTGGTTTGGTAATGACTCTGGGCTGAGGGCAGGTCACGTTTGCCAATTAAGCAGTAAGCCAGGGCCAAGTGGGGCCCGGCGGCGGCGGGATCGGTAGCAACAGCTTTTTCCAGGATGAGCTGGGCGGGATCGTAACGTTTCATGCGTGAATAAACAGCGCCCAGCCGTAACATGACATCGATATTGTCATCATCGAATTCCAGGGCCTGCTTATAGGTGTTTATGGCCTGGTAGTCATCTTCCGTTTTGTCATAAATGTTTCCCAGAACAGCCAAAAAGTCCGCATTGGCGGGATCGAGATCGGCGGCGCGGCGGCCGTAAAGCTGGGCCTGTTGGTAGTCGCCGGTTTCATAGTAGCACACTGCCAAAGAGAAATTGGCCTGGGGATGTTCCGGTTGAAGCTGAACGGCACGAGTGAGAGGACGGATGGCGTCCACGAAGCGTTTAAGAGCCTGATAAACCTGACCAAGATGGAAATGGTCACCGAAAGCCCAGGGGTCCAACTCACAGGCGCTTTCGTAAGCGGAAGCAGCCTCTTCGTATTGACCGTTTTCGCGGTAAATATCGCCAAGTAGTGAATGGGCCAGGGCGAAGTTGTGGTCAAGCCGTACGGCTTCCTGCAGTTCGGCAATAGCCTGTTCATCCTGGGCTTGGGATTCAAAAGTTAGAGCGTTGACGTAGCTTTCCACCGCCCGCCGGTGGTCCCAGGGCATGGTGCAGCCGGCCAGAAACGCCAAGGAGACGACAAAACCTAACCGAATTGAGGATTTTACGATGGTTTTCATGGTGGACAATATACCTCTGCGGCAAAAAGGCGTCAAGCGCAAGCAGCTTAAGCTGCGGAAGTTAGGACGAGACAGGCGAGGGGGACACAGAGGAACGCAATCGCCGAAAAACAGGCATAAACCAGAAGTGAATAAAAACGCCGACGCCTAAAAGCAGGTAACCGACATAAACAAGATTCAAGCCGGTATCAGATACCACATTAAGAATCGTATAGGCGGCATTTTCGGCGTCATAGCTGTGTTGATAAAAGTGATAACCGCCATAGTGAAGCGGGCGGTTGACCTCGATGGTTTTGGTGAGTGCCGGCTGGTTGTTTTCCAAGACGGTCAATTGACTGCGATAGTCACTGACGACGACGTTATATTTAAAAGTGAAAGGTTCATCGATATGGGCATGGCCGGGAAAGCGGGCGAAGATGGTGCGGAGGCTGGGTGTCTGGTTGGGAAACGTAATCTCAATAGCGCAAGCGGGATTGATGCCGGGACCGGGATCGTCGTAAGGAAACATTTGGCCGGAATCGTCGCGACTGAGGCGGCAGTTTTTAAAAGTGTCAAGGATGCGGAGGGTCATCGGCGGATTGTTGAGGGCGATTTCCGTGTTGGGGATGGCGCGTATGCGTTGGGGTGGACTTGAAGCGGTTTCGATGGTCAGGATGCCGGGATAGTAGTCCAATTCGAAATCATCCAAACGGACCTGGAACGGTAATTGGGCCCAGGTATTATCTTTTTCGATAAATACCTGGTTGGTCGCCTGAGTTTCAGGGATAACCATAGCGGCTTTGTAGATTTTCTCACGGCCAAGTTTCTTGTTGGCCCATTTTTGGCCGGTTGGAGAGCCTAAAAGACTGCCCAAAAGAATAAGAACACACCCTGCATGAAGCATAAATGATATCGGCCGGCGACGCAGGGAGGGAAAGATGAATAATCCTACGGTTAGCAAAAGGATATTCAGGCCCCAAAATATGGCCAATGGAGGGGAGTTGAAGAAGTCGCGGGCTTTATCAGCACCGAGAAAAGCGCCGTAAATACATAATATTGCCAGTAGTATCAACAGGTTCAGGGCAAGCCACATAATGCTTTGATGTACTTTAGCCATATCATATACTATAGTCTTATTGGTAATTTGTGGCAATGGAAGGAAATATGGCTCGAATCGTTGTGACCGGGATAAATCATCGAACAGCGCCGGTGGAAGTGCGCGAACGCCTGGCCTGCGATGAGGGGCGATCTCAACAACTGCTGGAGAAGCTCAAGACC
The DNA here is from genome assembly GCA_016933395.1 of Sedimentisphaerales bacterium. Classification (GTDB taxonomy): domain Bacteria; phylum Planctomycetota; class Phycisphaerae; order Sedimentisphaerales; family SM23-30; genus JAFGBA01. The sequence continues at coordinate 3,586 of JAFGBA010000331.1, forward strand.
GCCTATCCGATGGGAGAATTCGTGTTGCTGGGCACGTGCAATCGGGTGGAGTTATACGCGGCGGGGGAGGACCAGGGGGGCGGGCAAGGATTTTTGGAGGCGTTGGCAGGTGCGGGGGGGGTAAATTCGGATAATATTAGGCCTTTTTTATACGCTTATAAGGATGAACAGGCAGTGCGGCATTTGTTTCGGGTGGCGGCGAGTCTGGACAGCATGGTGGTGGGCGAGCCGCAAATCAACGCGCAGGTGAAGGATGCGTATCGGCTGGCGACGAGAGCGGGAGCGGCGGGGAAGGTGCTGCACAGGTTATTTCATGCGGCGTTCGCGGCGAGCAAGGCGGTTTATACGACTACGGGCATCGCAGCCCGGCGGGTGAGTGTGGCGGGAGCGGCCGTGGAGTTGGCGCGCAAACATGCCGAAGACCTGGCTGGGGCGGAGATCCTGGTGGCGGGTACGGGCGAGATGGGGGAATTGTTAGTGAAGCATTTTCAGCAGGTTGGGTGCGGGCGGATTACGGTGCTTAGCCGGTCGCCGGAGCGAGGGCGGGCGATGGCCAAACATCTGAATGTGGCGGCGGGAACATGGGATGAGCTTGGTAGTTTGATGCGGCGGGCGGACATCATGGTGGCGGCGGCAACGGCGCAAAAACATTTGTTTACGCGAGCGGCGCTGGCGAAGGTGCTGGATGAACGGAGCGGGCGGCCGCTGTTGATTATCGACATCGCCGTGCCGCGAAACGTCGATCCGGCGGTGAACGTTTTGGCGGGGGTGCAGTTATATTGCATTGACGACCTGGCGGCGATTGCCCATGAGAATCGTCAGGCGCGGGCGGAGGAAATTGCCCAGGCGGAAGCGATTATCGACCAGCACGTCGAGGAGTTTATGAAGTGGCTGGAAAGCGCCGAGTTGGGGCCGCTATTGGGCGAATTGCACGAGGCGTTGATGCGGCTGGATGAGGCGACATTAGAGCGTTTGGGACGCGAAAAACTGGCGGCGTTGAATATGCAAGTTTCTGCTGTTTCCACCGGCGGCAAGAACCAACTTGTGTATAGGGTGATGGACGCGGTTACGACTATCGCTCATGAACAGGGGGGCGAACCGGCTGAGCGATTCATCCAGGAATTGTTACGGTTGTGCCGTGGGCAGTCCGGCTACGCATAACAGCTACGCCGTGACGGGGATGCCCGCGTCACGTTACGCCGGTTCGATAATACGCCATGTAGGAGCGTTCAGTTCTGCAGGATTCCACGCGGCCCCGCAGCGATGGCAGGTGTCTCCGTCAGGCTGTCGGCCGTGGCCGCACGCCGGGCAGGTCACCAGCGTCGTCGCCGGCCGCGTCAGCCGATACGTAATATACATCGGCAACCCGAACAAAATCGTCCCCCAAAACCAACACAGCCGTCCCCACCGGCAAACCCCGATAATTTTCCCGTCCCGCACCACCCGCCAGGCGAGGAAGATGCAGAGCAGAATACCGGGTAAAAGGGTGAGACTTATCGCGGTTATTACTTCCGAAATATTACTATCGTTATCCGGCAAGATGACTGTTGCTAATAGCGAATCGGGCATCCAAACCACGGTTCGCATAACGGCCGAAGGTTCGAGTGTTTCAGTGAAGTACAGCGAACCAAGCTGGATAATCGGCACTTGCAAACTTTCAGTGATGAATTGCCCCGTTACGGTGAGCGGGCCGCCGGGATATTGATCGATGGTGTTTGGGAAATTGCAGGATTCGAATACAGTATCGCTAGTATTATTCGGTGAATAATGCGGATGGTTTTTGGGTATTTGACGCACCACGGGTTGACCATGGTTGTCAAAAAGAATAATTAAAGCATGGCGGGCGAAACGATCCAATGTCGCTACCGCCAAGGCATGGTGTTTTCCCTCACGTTCAAAAAGTCGGATGTTATAAGCCAATAATGAATCATTGATATTTTGTTTATCTTTATTCAACGGTATCCAACCCAGGGAGTCAGTTAAAGCTAATGTTTGGCGATCCAATTTGACGATTTTTCCTGAATCCAAAAGAACTGGGATGGTATTGAGCGGCTCGAGGTAATTATCTGTATGGATATCAGTAACTGGAGTGTAGCGATATTCCATCACGGTTCCGTCGGGCAAGGTTTTTGTTTCTGGCATTTGCGAGGGATTCACGTATTCCCGATAATAGTGATTATTCCATGAATTTTGTTTTACCCATTGGAGAGTTTCCGGTGGAATCCATTCTATCTGCATCACGCCAGGATTTTTCACGAGATACTGTACTTGAAGGATGCGGCCATCGTTATTTATTGGCGGTCCCGTTCGTATCCTTTGGCGATAAAAGTCCAATTCCAAAAATCGCCTTTCATTTTGATCGTACGCAATCAACACAGGCGCATATCGGTCGGCGATATATAATGATTCAGTAAATCGACCTAATTCTGATTTCGGTTTGGGGCCGATGTTATTTGGACCTCCATATAGGGTGTTTTTGGTATCCAATTGAAGAATACCTTCATTGATGATGGTTGGTATATAAACATACAATCCTTGGGCCTTGTCAAAATAATTGATGCCTTTGGGTTGTTTCGCGGCATAGCGATCGTTCGATGTGCTTGGGTCAAAAATTAAGTGTATTGAATCGTTGAAAAAGAATATATCTTTCGTGCATTCTGAATCAATAAGGCCAAATCTGTAATCAATAAAATCATAACCGACATATGCCCTGAGAGACGATTGTTGAGTTTGAGGCTCCAAGTCTATTTCATCGGTTAAATGCGATGGTTCGAATCGCAGCTTTTGGGCACTAGTACAGTATTTTACAAATACCTCGACTAATTAAAGTTTTATGGCAGAGGGTACGATGATAGGCATAGTAACTCATGACAAGGACGTCAGTTATGGAAAC
>JAFGBA010000332.1 GCA_016933395.1 Sedimentisphaerales bacterium
CGGCGGGATAACGCTTGCCACGGATTTTTAAGGATTGCTTTGTGTTTGAAGTAGGAGGAAGAAAAAAATATAATGATGTGTTATGCATTGCCGGATAAGCGATGCCGATATTGCTGTAAACTATTTTAAATAAAAGGGTTATAATGATACTGTTTTACCTGAACGTCGCCGGGCGGCGGGCGTAGATACAGATATGGTCAAATAATCGCCTTTAGTCGCCCAGGGGGAACAGGATATAAGCAAGGAAAATGATGGAATCCGTATTAGAGCAACTCAAAAGGGGCATAACACCGGCGGAGTTGGCCCCGGAGCAGTTGGGGCCGCTGGCCGGCGAGATACGCGAGTTGATTAAAACCACCGTTAGCCGCAACGGCGGCCACTTGGCCAGTAATCTGGGAGTGGTGGAGTTGACCATCGCGTTGCACCGTGTGTTCAACTTCGAGCTGGACCGGCTGGTGTTCGACGTGGGGCATCAATGTTATGTGCACAAAATATTAACGGGCCGGGCCGAACGGTTCGAGACACTGCGGCAGCCGGGCGGGCTGAGCGGTTTTCCATCGCCGGCGGAAAGCCCGTGCGATCAGTTCACGGTGGGACACGCCGGCACGGCCGTGGCGACGGCGGTAGGATTGGCGCTGGGGGTGCAAAAAAATCAATCACACGAGCACATCGTGGCCTTGGTGGGCGACGGCAGCATCGTTAACGGCCTGAGCTTCGAAGGGCTTAACAACACCCACCACGTCAAACGGCAGTTACTGATTATTCTCAACGACAACTCAATGGCGATTGACAAGACCGAAGGAGCATTCGCCAATTATCTCGCGCGGTTGCGAGTGTCGCGGTCATACGAGGATTTGCGGCGGACAACGCGGCTATTAACCAAGCGCCTGCCGGTGGTGGGGCCGATGCTGCACGATACTCTGGACCGGGTGAAGGAAGGCATCAAGACGACCCTGCTGCATCGACAAATATTCGAGCAGTTGGGTGTTCCATATCTGGGACCGGTGGATGGGCACGATTTGCCGTCGCTGATCACGTTACTGCAAACGATTAAAGATATCGATCATCCGGTGCTGCTGCACGTGCAGACGGAAAAGGGGCATGGTTTTGATCCGGCCCACAGAGACCCGTGTGCATTTCACAGCCCGTCACCGTTTAAGCTCGATGGCGATATGACGCAAGTATCATCGGCAAAAACAACGACATTTACGAATGTCTTCGCCCGGTCGTTGATCGAACAGATGCGGCGAGACGGGCGAATCATCGCCTTGACGGCGGCCATGCCGGATGGAACGGGATTAGCACAGGTGCGGCGGGAGTTTCCCAAGCGGGTGCTGGACGTGGGCATCGCCGAAAGCGGTGCGGTGGATATCGCCGCCGGCTTGGCCAAGACAGGCCACAAGCCCGTTGTGGCGATTTATTCGACGTTCCTGCAGCGGAGTTTCGACCAGATCTTTCAGGAAGTCGCCTTACAGAATCTGCCGGTGGTGTTCTGTCTGGATCGGGCGGGACTGGTGGGTTCCGATGGTGCGGTGCATCATGGTTTCTGCGATATTACGTTGCTGCGCGCGTTGCCGAATCTGGTATTGACGGCGCCAATGGACGCCGACGAGGTGAACCGGGCGCTGGCATTCGCACTGGAATGCGGGCGGCCGTGCGTGTTGCGTTACCCACGCGACGTGGCGAGCGTTGACGACATGGGCGCAGCGGAGGCGTTTGAGCTGGGCCGGGGTCGGTGGTTGCGGGAGGGCAAGGATGCTGTTATCCTCAGTTACGGCGCCCTCGGACCGGCGGCATTGGAGGCGGCGCGAACGCTGACACAGCAGGGCATCGAAACCGGTGTTGTAGATATGCGGTTCGCCAAGCCGATAGATGAAGAAGTGGTGCGGTCCGCCTTTGGCGGATCACGTGAGGATATTGGTTGCGTGGTAACAGTGGAAGATCATACGCTGGCGGGTGGATTCGGTGCGGCGGTGCTGGAGACAGCGCAACGCTTGAAACTTGATGCCCGGCGACTGATATCACTGGGATTGCCGGACGCCTGGGTGGCGCACAACAGCCGCAAGGCGCAGTTGGCGATGGTGGGTCTGGATGCAGCAGGCATTTGTCGGCGCGTGTTGGAGTTTTTCGAAGATTCCGCCCAAAAACCAACGGAAGAAAAAGATTATCGTCGCTCGTCATCGCCTTTAGGAGCTCGGTCATGAGCCGACCGGAACGCAAAAAAGTTATCATGTTGGGTAATCGCGCCCGGTCGGAGACGTTGCAGACAGGCGAAGATTTGAAGGGATGGCTTCAGCAGTCCGCCGATGTTGTGGCGGATAACTTTCACGATTCGTTGAATGTGGAAAATTTCCCCGCAGCGGATTACTGCGTGGTGCTGGGCGGGGACGGAACGATTCTGGCGACGGTGCGGGCGATGAAGGACCGGCAAATTCCCATCATCGGCGTCAATCTGGGCAAACTCGGATTTTTAGCGGAATTTACCGTCGCGCAATTACGCGAGCATTGGTGTGATATTATTCACCGACCGGAACTTATTAGCCGGCGTTTGATGCTGGATTGTAAGGTGCAGGGATCGAAACGTGAGGCGCGAGTTACGCGCGCGGTCAATGAGGTTGCGGTCATTGCCGGACCGCCCTTTCGTATGATAGAAGTATCGGTTTCAGTGGGTGGCGAACATCTGGCGGTGTGTTCGGGAGATGGATTAATTGTAGCGACACCGACGGGTTCGACCGCCTATAATCTATCAGCAGGCGGGCCGATACTGTCGCCCGAATTGCAGGCGGCGGTAATAACGCCATTGGCGGCCCATTCGTTGAGTTTTCGGCCCATTGTGGTAACGCCGGATGTGCCCATCATGATTCGTTGCGTTGAAGTCCATCCGACCGGGCAGGTAAACGACCCACGGGTCATCGAGGACGGCTTTCACGGAGTGGCGATGATCGACGGCCAGGAAAACCTTCCGGTCGGTCCGGACGACGTGGTGACCGTGACAAAAGCAACGCCGCATTTCCTCCTGGCGCATAATCCGGAGCGCGGGCCATGGCAGTTGCTTAATGCGAAACTGAATTGGGGCGCAACGCCCAATTATGAACATCGAACCTGAGGAGAGCAGTTATGAAAACATCACCCAATAGTGTTGTTATCATCGCGATTCTGTTTTTGGCGTCGATGTCGGCGCCGGGACAGCAGTATATTTCTCAGCAGGGTCGGGCGCTCGACGCCAATCCCCAAATAGGCTCATACGGCTATAACACCGCCGTGCCGCTGGATACGCTGATTCCTTCGGGCAACCTTTATATAACAGGCAATGTTTCCGGCGGGATGCGTTTTCAGGGACTGGTGCCGTACCGCAGCAGTTATGAATTCAGCGCCGATACCGGCAGCGGTTTGCTGAGCGATTTTCGTCGTGACAGTTTCGGCCTGAATCAACCCATTTACGGGCCACATTCCTACCTGGATCCTTCGCGAGCGGTAACGGCGACGTATGGCGGACAGGTGGTCAATACCGCCCAGGCGATGAATACGCCGATTACACCCGTGGGCGCGGCGTGGCGCACGGGCGCTGTGGCGGCGTACCAGCGGGATGAAATGCTGGTGCGGCCGTATAGTCGAGGTTTTTCACCTCTCAGCACCGGACCGGCCTCACCGGCGGCGCTGGCGGGAAGCCTGCCGATGCCCTACACCGCTACACGACCGCACACATTACTGCCATCTGAAAGCACAACAAATCTAACCACCCCCGCCTACCGGCCGCTCGTAACACCGCAACAAACGGAACAGGAACCGACAGAAACAACGCCATCGCAGATAATATCCGGAGAAGAAATCCCCGCTAATACCCCAACCGTTCCCGCCTGGCAGGAGCAGGTTAATGAAGAATCCAACCTTTTTCAGCAAAATTTGTTGCAAACCTTGATGCAGCCTCCGGCCCAACCAAAGCAGCCCCCGACGCCGGAAGAGCAAGGTGAAGAACCTCTGGGTCTGTCAGGTCCCGGATTAAGCTTAACGCCGATTAGGACAATAACGCCTTCGACCACGACCGTTGTTTCACCACCGAATCTGAGCGCCCTGGTTGCATCGCAACGCGAGCAATTCTACAAATACCTTCGGCAAGGACGAGACTACCTTTACAAAGGCGAGTATTATCGCGCGGCTGATCAATTTAGCCTTGCCGCCTTGTATCAGCCGCGTAATCCCGGTGTATATCTGGCTCGTTGCCACGCCTTGCTGGGAGCGGGCGAATTTCTCAGCGCAGCGTTTTACTTGAGCAAGGCCCTGACCGCGCCTCCGACAACATCTGATGCCGTACCGGCGACATTGCCAACGGTCCCCGTGCTCCAGGAACGCCTGACGGAAATCAAACGCTGGCGGGAACAAACCGCCGAGCCGATGCTGCTGTTTATTCAGGGTTATGTCGAAGCCTGTCTCGGCCAAAGCGACCAGGCCCGGCAAACGCTCACTCAGGCCGCCGAGGAAATGCCTGCTGAACCGGCCATCCAGCGCTTGCTGAGCACCTTGACTGCATCCCCGGCGGAAACAACGCCATGACTATTCCCGTCATAGATCATCCGGCGGAAAATCGTCCCGCCGTTTGTCGCGGTTGCCCGCAAGAGGACCAATGCCGGACGGTTTGGTCGCAACCCTCACAAAGTAATTTAAGCGGCGGTCGATTGGTGCTGGCGGTTATCGCGGGATTCCTTTTACCATTGGCGACAGCGGCCGTCGGGGCCGTCATCATGTATTATTATGTCGGCCCGCCGGGTGAACACTCCTGGCTCGACGCCCTGGGGGCGCTTATCGGTTTGGTTGTCGGTGTTTTCCCCGCCGCCTGGCTGGTGCGGGTGGTAAATCGGGCAAGCAGGTCGGGGGATTAATATTTTCCGTTTCAACGATGCCGTACAAGATGCTCGATGTGAGCAGGCTGGTCAAGCAGCGATCTATTTGGGGGAACCCTACTATTCTGTTGAAGACCTGTGATTGTCATTTTGAGCGCATTCAGCCCCGAGCAAAAGCGAAGGAGAAGAATCTCTCTTTTTGGTGATAAAATTGAGATTCTTCGTGCCGCTTGTTGGCGAGGAGTTGCGGGCGCTGCGCTTGTGGAAGAGATGGAGCAATTCCGCGGGCGGGAGGCCGGCGAAGTTTTTCATATACATGGAAACCGGAAGAAAAATTTGTAACCGTTCACGGTTTTCCGTTACCTCAGCCCCCAACGAAAGTTGGGGGTCGAACGCTCTGTGCATGTTCGTGCGTCTTGTCCTTCCGACCCCTGACTTTCGTCAGGGGCTTATCGTACTGTGAACGGTAACAAAAATTTTTTACTAAAGATATTTTGTCGGCGGTCGATAAAGAAAATAGTTCCGTTTTTTTAAGATATTTCAGCGTTTGAACTTTCGCAGAGGAAAAGTATTACAGAAACCATTATTTTGAAAAACATTTAAGGGAGGGTTTATTTTTGCGCCAATTAAGGGAGGATATATATTATCGGACGGTAGCCAAAAAGCACGAAAAGTATTTTATTGGTTCTAAAAAAATTATGTATAAATCAAGGATCGAAATAAGAATCCATTTGTTCCAGCAGAAAGGAAAGTTGTTATGAACATCTACAAAAGTATCGAAACGTCTCGCGAATTTCCCCCGATGGTTAATTATGTAAATATGGTTTTGCAGTTTTTATATTCAGTTACTATCGCCGCGCTGGCGTTTTTGATCCCTATGCGTTATGGTTTTCTTTATATTTACCGCTTGATGGAAAAAGGAGGGAAAGAGGGCAACTCCGTTATAAAATGGTCCGAGGGGCTGCTTAATTTCGAAGGGGGCTTCGGAGCACTTTGCATTCTTGCAGGGCTTGCGCTTGTTGCCTTGACCACATATAAAGTAACAGTGGTAAAAGAAAAGATTATGAAAAACCAGAACTGAATATAGAGTCCGCGCTTACGGATTCCCGCTCCAAAACATGTATTGTGTTTTGGTGCTGTTTATGGACACGGCGCCCCGTTATAGGCGCATAAGGTTTTATCTTTGGGAGATAGCATTGTGAAACGCCATGCAAAGGTTGATTTTTCGATACTTTCTATTTTAATATTTGTGGGATTTCTGGGCGGTTGCACCTCGGTTATTGTGCGGCCCGTCGGAAAAGAAAATGCCGATGAAGAAGGCGTGCACTTTTACCGTCCTGCTCCGTATCTGCTTGTTACAAAGCAAAATGATAAAATAGAATCAAAAATAATCTACCTTCCCGAATTATCGCAAGAGTATGTCATTCAGTACAAGCCGGGGCTGGGAACGGCCAAAGTTGATATCGTGTTTGAGAACGGGTGGAACTTAACTTCCATCGGCCAAACCACGGATACGAAAATTCCCGAAACCATAAGCGCCGTTGGTGGATTAATGAGTTCGGGAGGATCGCTTTATAAAGCCAATGGCATTGAAAATTATCTGGCGCCGGGGCTTTACAAGCTTAAATATCAACATAAAGACGCCATATATTCCTTGCAAAAAATTGACATCGAATAAGGCGTTGCCCTGCGTAAGAGAACGTTATCCGGGCGGGGGAGGACGGTGGATTCGTCCTATTGCATGTTTTTCAGAATTATTTTCTTATCATGACCCGTCGTCGGCAGAAGGACAAACCGTCGGAAAAAGCAGTGGCATTGAGGGGGCGGTGGGGATATGCTGACGAGGAACGTTAATGATGCGAAGCACACAATGAACCAACGTGCTGACAACAGGAAGGAATGGCTGGAAAAGCGTCGCGGGAGCCGGCGGCTGCGAAGCATTGCCATGCTGCCGACGCTGCTGACGCTGCTTAACGGAGTCTGCGGGTTTGCATCGATTCATTTCACGGCACGGGGCATGAACCATCCGGGAAGCTTATGGCTGGAAAAACCCGCCCTGACGTTTTTCGCGGCGGCGGCGTGGTTGATATTTCTGGGGATGCTGGCCGATGCGCTGGATGGTTTTCTGGCCCGGATGGCCGGTTCGGCCAGTCACTTCGGCGGCCAGCTTGACTCGCTGTGTGATATGGTGACGTTCGGCATAGCGCCGGCGTTTTTGATGTTGCGGGTGGTGGAAAGCCATTTCGGGGCCGATTTGGGACCGGCCAGCCCGGCATTCAGCAGCCTGCAAGGTAAATTGCTGTGGCTGGCGGCGGCGCTTTATGTGTGCTGTGCGGCTCTGCGGCTGGCGCGGTTCAACGTGGAACATGGACCGGAAGAAGCTGATCACGAGGGATTTTCGGGTCTGCCCAGCCCGGCGGCGGCGGGGGTGCTGGCGGCGCTGGTGCTGGTATATGGCGACTGGGCCAATGCCGGCCTGGTGGCCCGGCCGATACGTGAGGTAATCGGTGGAACGATCCCGTGGATTTTGGGATTTCTGACAGCACTATTGGGAGTATTGATGGTCAGTCGTTTGGGGTATCTGCATCTGGTAAATCGCTACATGAGGGGTAAACGGCCGTTTTCCCACGTGGTATTGATGATGGTGGCAATACTGGTATTTTTGTTCCAGCCGCAACCAACGATAGCAGTCGCATTTCTGGCGTATGCCGTCAGCGGACCGGTGGGCAAGCTGCGACGCAAAAAACGCTCCGCTCCGACAGAAAGCCCGCAAGGTTGACCGTTGCAGGCGAGGGGCGGTAAGATGACACGATGAATGTCGAACGATTGCGAGGAAAGTTTATCGTGCTGGACGGGCCGGACGGGTCGGGTAAAAGCACACAAATCAAGATTTTAAAAGAAGTTATAGAAAATCATGGCGTTGGTGTAACTATTGTGCGTGACCCGGGTGGGACGGCGATAGGCGACAAAATCCGGGAGATTTTACTCGATAATGCTCATGGGGAAATGGGGGTAGCGTGCGAAGTGCTATTGTATATGGCCAGTCGGGCACAGTTATGGGCGGAAAAGATTGCTCCGGCGCTAGCCGAGGGGCGGTGCGTACTGGGTGACAGGTGGCTATCAAGTACATTAGCATACCAAGGCGTGGCGGGAAAAATTGGTCAGGAACGCATTGAGCAAATTGCGACGGCGGCCTTGGAGCAGGTTTGGCCCGACCTTACGGTGATACTTGACCTGCCGGCTGAAACAGGATTAAGGCGTATCGAACGGGGATTGGACCGAATGGAAGGCAAAGGTGTTGCGTTTCATCAAAAAGTGCGCGAGGGGTATCTGGCGTTAGCGGCAAATCGGGCGGATTTTCGCGTGTTGGAAGCATCGGGTGATGTAAAGATAGTGGCGGCCAAGTTGGTAAAGGTAATTGAAGATTATGTCGCTGGCTGAGGTTATAGGTCAGGATCGAGCTATAGCGCAGGTAAGCCGGATGTGGCGAAACGGCCGGCTGGGGCATTGCCTGATTTTTCACGGCCCGGACGGCGTGGGCAAGTCATTGACTGCAAGGGGATTAGCTCAATTGCTTTTGTGCGGCCGGCCGGAAACCGTGGAAGTTGGTTCGGCGCGAATGAAGATTAGCGATGGTTGCGGAGTGTGCGATGATTGTCGTATGGTGACACGGGGGAGCCATCCGGATTTGCATATTGTAACGCGAGATTTATCGCGGCATACCGAAGAAGGCAAAAAAGCAACAGTTAAAGACCTACCGATAGGGGTGATTCGGGATTTTGTGATAGAGCCGGCGGGGTGGTCCCCGCAGCGAGGACGGGCGCGGGTGTTTATCATCGAAGAAGGCGAACGGATGAACCGGGCGGCCCAGAATGCTCTACTAAAAACGCTGGAGGAGCCGCCGGCGAATACCTACCTGATTATCGTGACGTCGCAGCCGGGAACGCTGTTGGCGACGGTGCGATCGCGGAGCCATGCAGTGCGGTTTGCCTACCTGCCGGAGGTGTTTGTCCGCGATAAATTGCAGGAAGCAGGCTTGTCGCCCGCGGAGGCGGCGTATTGGTCGCAGTTTAGCGGAGGACGGCTGGGTCCGGCGCTGGCGATGGCGCGGACGGGATGGTACGAGGTTAAGCGCGAACTGGTGAAACAGTTGGCGGGATTGTCTTATGCCACGGCCCTGACAACGGCCCAATGGTGCATGGAGCAGGCCAAAACCTACGGGCAGGCGCAGGAGAAACAACAGAATGAGGAATCGGCGGCCTCTCATACGCGGATGGGACAGGAATATTTACTGGCCTTGGCGGAGGAAACATACCGACTGGCGTTGCGGGGAGCGGTGGGATTGGATACGGCCGTGGATCAGACCCAGGCGATTGGAGCCATTGGCGGTCAATTGGGGGCGCAGGGGTGCGGACGGGCGGTTCAGGCGACTCGGCAGGCCCGAGGGAGGCTGGAATATAACGTCAACGGCGCTTTGCTTTTTGAATGGCTTATGTTAAAATATCTGGTTTGTGCGCGAGCATGACCGAAGAGGCAGGTATAAAGGTATACCGTGGCGGATGAACAACAAAAAAATGAAGAGATAACTCCCGAACCGGCACCGGCCGTACAAGCGGACGCCGCGACCCCGACGGAAGCACCTGCCAATGCGACAACGGCGGCGGAAACGCCTCGGGATAAAATGAAGGGCAGGGGAAGGCATCACCGACACATGCTGGTGCGGTATGGCAAGATGGGAATGGTCGGACTGTTCAAGCACGATGAGCGCCATATCCCTGCGGAAGCAAAGTATGTGATCGTGCATTCGGACCGGGGTATGGAACTGGGGGAGTTGATTGCGCCGTTTTTCCAGACGCGCGGAACAGTGGATCTGCCGGCCGAGCAGATGGAGGCATATTGGGAGACGAATGGGAAAGACTATCCTGTCAGCTTTCAGGGGAGGTTTGTGCGTTTCGCCAGCGATCAGGATATCAATGAACAGCGGCATCTGGACATGGAAGCACATGAGGAGCGAAAAACCTGCGAGGAAATGATCGCCCAAAAAGAATTGCCGATGAAGCTGGTGACGGTGGAGCATCTATTCGGCGGCGACCGGATCATTTATTATTTCATGGCGGACGGGCGGGTTGATTTCCGGGATTTAGTGCGGGAGTTGGCGCACCAGTACCAGACACGAATTGAGATGCGACAGGTCGGCGCGCGGGATGAAGCAAGACTCATTGCGGATTTTGAGACGTGCGGACGAGAATGTTGCTGCAAAAATTTTCTTAAAGTGCTGGCGCCGGTCAACATGCGGATGGCGAAAGTGCAAAAAGCAACGCTGGACCCGTCGAAAATTTCCGGGCGATGCGGCCGATTGAAATGCTGCCTGCGCTATGAAGACGTTGTATATCAGGACCTGGCCCGACGGTTGCCGCCCAATAATACATTGGTGACGACGTCTGAGGGGGAGGGCGTGGTGGTCGAAACACAGATTATTACGCAACTGGTGAAAATACGTCTGACGAAAACGGAGCGAATCATCGTTGTGCCGGTCGAGGAACTGAATGTATTCAAAAGCAAGGGACCAACAGGGCACAAAGAAGAACCTGTGGAGGCTCCGGCGCTGCCATCATCGCCCGAAGAAGAGACTGCGATATCGGAGGACGGCAATGAACCGAAGGTGTCAACCAAAAAACGGCGAAGGAGGCGAAAAAAACGCAAGCATACCCCGCCGCAGAACGGTCCTGAGCAAACCGGCGGCGGTCAGGAAGCGGCCTCGAGCGATGACTGAACAACAGGTGAGCCAATGACGCGACGCATATTAGTAACGGCGGCGTTGCCGTACGCCAACGGCTCGATTCACATCGGGCATCTGGTGGAGTACATCCAAACGGATATCTGGGTGCGGTTTCAGAAACTGCGCGGCAATGATTGCATCTATTGCTGCGCCGACGACACGCACGGCACGCCGATCATGATCCGGGCGCGCCAGGAGGGCATTGATCCGGAAACGCTGATTGCGCGGATGAGTAAAGAACATCAGCGGGATTTTGCCGGGTTTGAAATCGCCTTTGACAGTTATTACAGCACGCACTCAGAGGAAAACCGCCGTCTGAGCGAAACGATTTTTCAACGCCTGCGCGACGCCGGGCATATCACCACGCGCGATGTGGAACAGGCGTACTGCGAAACGGATAAAATGTTTCTGCCGGATCGGTTCATCCGCGGAACATGCCCAAAATGCGGGGCGGAAAATCAATACGGCGATAATTGCGACAAATGCCACGCGACCTATACCCCGGTGGATTTAAAGGATGCGCGGTGCAGCGTGTGCGGCGGACCGCCGGTGCGGCGGGCGTCGAAACATTACTTTTTCAAGCTGGGCGATTTCGGCCCGTGGCTGCAGGAGTGGGTTTCGCAGGGCCATGTGCATGAACAGGTGGCCAACAAACTGAACGAGTGGTTCGGACAGGGTCTGCGGGACTGGGACATCAGCCGTGATGCGCCGTATTTTGGGTTTTTAATTCCGGGCGAAACGGACAAATATCTTTACGTGTGGCTGGATGCGCCCATCGGGTACATGGCCAGCACGATGAATTACTGCCGGCAACACGGTCGAAAGTTCGAGGATTACTGGTGCGACCGGCGGACGGAAATTCATCACTTTATCGGCAAGGACATTACCTATTTTCACGCCCTGTTCTGGCCGGCGATGTTAAAGGGTTCAGGATTCAACACACCCACGTCGCTGACGATTCACGGGTTTTTGACCGTTAACGGCGAGAAAATGAGCAAGAGCAAAGGCACTTTTATCAGCGCCGCGACCTACCTGAAGCATCTTGACCCGCAGTATCTGCGATATTATTATGCCTGCAAGCTGGGACCGGGAACGGAAGATATCGAGGTGAATCTGGACGACCTGGCGGCGCGGGTGAACAGCGACCTGATAGGCAACCTGGCGAACCTGGCGTCGCGATCAGCGCCGATGGTGCGGAAGAAACTCGACGGACGGCTGGGGCGATTGTCAACGGAAGGCCGGGAACGGGTGGCGCTGTTGCAGAAGGAAGAAACCGTCATTGCTCAGGCTTATGAGGAGCGACGTTACGCGGACGTGGTGCGGCGGATTTGCAGTTTGGCCGATGAGGTAAACCGTTATTACGACCGCCGCAAGCCATGGAGCGCCATCAAGGACAATCCGGAACATGCGCGCGAAACGTTGACAACCGGACTAAACGCCGTGCGTATTTTGACGATTTATCTCAAACCGATTTTACCGGGTTTTTCCGCAAAAATTGAGCGGATGCTGCAAACGCCGCCGCCGGCATGGTCGGATGTACAGACGGCGCTGGAAGAACACGAAATCGGTGAGTTTGAACGACTGGTGGAACGGGTGGAACCAGAAAGGATACAGGCAATGGTCGAAGATAGTAAACAAACGCAGGATCAGCCCGCAACGACGGGCGGCGGACCGTTGACGGATGAACCGCCGGCGGAAGAAATCGACTTTGAGACGTTTGCGAAAGTTGATATGCGCGTGGCGCGGGTGATGGTGGCCGAACACGTGGAAGGCGCCGATAAGCTTTTACGGCTGGAACTGGACATAGGCGGACAGAAACGGCAGGTGTTTGCGGGCATTCGCAAGGCCTACAAACCGGAAGAGCTGGTGGGCCGGCTGGTAATCATCGCCGCGAATCTCAAGCCGCGCAAGATGCGTTTCGGCGTATCAGAAGGCATGGTGCTGGCGGCCGGGCCGGGCGGTGAGGATGTGTTCGTGTTAAGCGTGGACGACGGCGCTCAACCGGGACAGCGGGTGCATTAATGAAAAGATTAAAGAATTAGCCGCAGATTCCACTGATATTCACTGATTGAAAATAAAAAATTAAAGATAAAAAAGCAAAATGACATATAAAAATGTAGAAAGTGCAGGTCGAACCGTACCCGTCGTTGTTGGTGAACGTACCATTATAGGGACATAAAATCCATTCACGAAAATATTTTTACATTTTGCTTTGTCATTTTTATTTTTGCTTTTTGATATTTTATTTTTATTTGTGTTTATCAGTGTAATCTGTGGCAAAAACAAAAACGTGACAATAACATTTTTGGTTATATATGGCGCAGAAACCTCAGCGAAGCATTGAAGAAATAACGCGGCAGGATGGACGATATTCGGCGGCGGCGGTCCATTTTGTGCGCGAAGGATTGGGAGTGGCGGTGCGACAGGTATTCGGCGGCGGAGAAAGCCAGGAGCCGCGGCACGTGACCGGCGAACAATTATGTCAGGGTTTGCGTGAATTGGCGCTGAAACGATGGGGGTATCTGGCCCGACCGGTGTTGCGCCACTGGAACATTCACACCACGCGCGATTTCGGCGAGATCGTGTTTTTGCTGGTGAAAAGCGGCTGGATGCACCGTCAGGAGGACGACACGCTCGAGGATTTCGACGATGTATTTGACTTCGGAGACGCCTTCGAACGACAAATTGATTTCGAAACGGAGGAGGACGATTGAGCGTTACGTCATCGTCGAGCAGTTCGCGTCGGAGGGGACGTTTCAAGCATAATATCAAACGTCTGTTGGGCCGGCTGGGTTTTCGAACGGATTCCTACCTGGTGTTGTTGGCGTGCCTGATCGGGGCGCTGACGGGATTAGGATCGGTGGGTTTCAGCAAGCTGATTGAATGGTCGCACGGGCTGAGTTACGGCGGTGAACATGGCGCGGGCGTCTATCAGGGACAATGGTATTGGCTGGTGGTGTTGCCGTCGCTCGGGGCGTTACTGGTGGGAATTATCACCTTTTACTTCGCGCGGGAGGCGAAAGGGCACGGCGTGCCGGAAGTGATGGACGCCATCGCCCGACGGCACGGCGTGATTCGCCCGCGGGTGGCGCTGGCAAAAGCGGTGGCGTCGGCGCTGACCATCGGATCGGGCGGTTCGGCGGGTACGGAAGGACCGATTATCCAGATCGGAGCAGCGCTGGGATCGGTTACGGGTAAATTATTTGCCGCGGCGAAATATAATATGCCGGTGCTGGTGGGGTGCGGGGCGGCCGCGGGCATATCGGCGATTTTCCATGCGCCTATCGCCGGCGTACTGTTCGCGCTGGAAATTTTTCTGCGGGAAATGAACATCCGCACGTTTGCGCCGGTATTGCTTTCGTCGGTATTGAGCAGCGTGGTGGTGCGGGCGATCCTGGGGGCGCATGAAGCGATATTTCCCCTGGTGGGAGCGGGCACGAGTTATACCTTCGTGTGGTATGAATTGGGCAATTATATCGTCCTGGGTTTTTTATGTGCGGCCGCGGCGGTGTTGTTCATCCGGGTGCTTTACGCTTTCGAGGATTTTTTCGACAAGCTTAAAGTGCATCATATCGCCAAACCGGTGCTGGGCGCAATCGGGTTGGGAATTCTGGGCGTCCTAACGGTAAAAGCCCTGGAAGGGGGCGTTAGCCCGGAACCAAGCATCTTCGGCAACGGTTATCGCACTATCGGGCAATGTATCGGCGCCATACAAGGGCGGGCCGAAGGCGGCGTCGAATTGGGCATCGGAATACTGGTGCTGTTGTTTTGCCTGAAGACGCTGGCGACGAGCCTGACGCTGGGCAGCGGCGGATCGGGCGGCATATTTGCGCCGTCGCTATTCCTCGGCGCGACGGCTGGATATGCGTTCGGACTGACGATGCAACATATCCGTTTTTTCGCGGGAGTGAATCCACAGACGTATTCGCTGGTGGGCATGGCGGCGGTGGTGGCGGCGACCACGCACGCGCCGCTAACGGCCATAGTGATCTTGTTCGAGATGACGCGAAATTATCACGTGATTTTGCCGGTAATGTTTGCGGCGACCATTGCCGTGGGCGCAGCGCGACTGATGCATCACGAATCCATTTATACGCTCAAGCTGCACCGGCGGGGCGTGCGTTATGAGTCGCTTAGCCGAATGTCGGTATTGCGGCGACTGGAAGTTCGGCAGGTGATGACGCCGCTGTGCACCGTGGTAGGCAATGATATGCCGCTGGCCCAGGTGCTGGAACGCGCCCATGAAACCGCGTCCACCGATTTAATCGTGACGGACCATAACGGATGTTACTACGGAATGCTGGTTGCGGCCGACTTATTGGAGGCATTGCATGAACCGGCGGCGTTGCCCTTGTTGGTGGCGGGGGAACTGGCGCGACGAAATGTGGCCGCCGTCGGGCCGCAGGAAACCCTAGATAAGGTGTTTAACACGTTTTCGGTCTTTGACGACGTGGATTCCCTGGCGGTGCAGGCGCCGGATGATCCACGGCGATTCGTGGGATTGGTGACGCGAGCGGCGCTTATGCGGCGCTATCATGAAGAATTACATCGAAATGAGTAGAAACACCGGCGGAAACGACCCAAGTTGATTTTGCTTTGTCTCTGGCGGCGATGGTTGTAATTCAGAAACTGTAACGGATGGCGGCATAGAGGTTGGTGTCGCGGTGGAACTGGGCGAAGAAGGTGTGGGTATATTCGCCGAAGAAGACGTTGGCGCCGCCTTCGACGGAGAGGGCGTCGGTGAGTTTGTAGTTGACGTTGGGGCGGAGGTAGGCGTCCTGGTCGGAAGGGGAATAATAGCCGAAGACGCCGACGCGAAGATTCTGGTTCATTAATAGTTGGGTGAGGCGGAGGGTGATGACGTGGCGGTTGCGGTCGCGCTGGGGGATGCCGGGGGGGAGCGCGGTGTGGTAGGCGTTCCAGTTGACCATGTGTTCGACGTAGTACTGGACGCCGCCGATAAGGTCGCGGGCGAGTTCCTGGGTGTAGCCCAGCAGCAGGCGGAGTTCGGAGTTGTTGATGAGGGGATTGTCGCCGTCGGAATCATCGGCGGAGTCGTAATAGCCGGTTTCAACATTGACGATGCCTTTGCCGAGGGTGCCGCGAAGGCTGCCGCCATAGACGTTGAGGTCGGGGAAGATGGCTTCACCTTGGATATTCTGCCCGCCGGGGCTTTTCCAGAAGCCGCGGTAGCCGTACAGGGCCAGTTCATACGCGCCGAGGGTGCGGTAGAGGCGCAAGGCGAGTTCATCGTCGGCGAACCAGTCGTTGGGTTTGTCGGTGTTGACGATGGCGTCCTGGCCGGCGGTGCGGCCGAGGGCGGGATTGTAATAGCTGATACGGCGGCCGGTGATGTAGCGGTCGGGGTCAAATTTAGGCGTGTAAACGATGTCGAGGTTTATAACATCGCTGAAAAGGCTGACCTTGGCGGCATCGCTGGGCGCCTTAAGGTATTCGACGTCGCGGCCGATGAAAAAGGCTTGCCAGTCCTTGGGGAAGAGGTCGTTGATGAAAATCAGGTCGCCGGTGCCCCAGGTGAGAATCTGGCGGCCGACTTTGGCGTCCATGAAGTCCAGCGGACGAAAAGCGATATTGGCCTCGCGCATGTCGAAGGTGTAGTCTTCGGTGACGAGGTCGCCGATGACATCACCCTTGAACTTGAGGTCGGCCCAATCCTGCATGGAGGACATATCCAGTTGCAGGCGGGATTCCATGAGCGACATGTCTTTTTCGTAGGGGTCGTTGAGCAGGCGATAGCCGCCGCGAGCGTCGAGGAAGCCGTGGGTTTCGATTTCATCGAGCAAGGCCCGCCAGGGAGACGCGGCGTCTGTTTCTTCGGCGTTTAATTGTGCAGGAAGGATCGACAAGCACGTCGGTATCGAAACAAAAAAAAAGGTTAGCAAATATCGCGAAAAACTTCTCATGTCATTGCCTCGTAAACTGAGAACGGCGCTATCCTCTCACGGGTTTCTATTTCCTTAGCCCCCAACGATAGTTGGGGGTCGAATGCTTTGTGCGTTTTGGGCGTTATGTCCATTCGACCCCTGACTCTCGTCAGGGGCTTGGTCATCGGATTGGTCATCAACATAACTTATAGCATTGTCAATGGCAGAACGTTGTGATAGTCGCCTAATTGAACCGCCATGCGTCCACCATCGTTGATGTGTTATGCCGTCGCTTTGGTTTAAAGTGAGGCTCGCGTAGGATTTAAGTATCTGTAGGCATTTTACGGCCGGTAGTTTATCAGGAATAGATAAAACCAGATGCACATGATTACTTGCAACACTATAAGCGCGAAGGTCCCAGCCACGATATGAACACGTATTGATAAACGAGGTTTTTACAAGTTGCCGCTGACGATCTTTGAGAAAAACGGCTGTTTCCGTCATGCGTTTTCGAGCAGCGATTTCCCGATCAGTATCGGCTTTCTGAACGCCGAATGCTTTTTTGTCAACCCAACCGCGTCTATCGCCCGGAAGCCAGGAGCCATATGTTGTCCAAGTAATGAGGTAAACAGCCATAAAGAAATTATAAGCGTGTATTAAAAAGAATACAAGCCCCCAACGATAGTTGGGGGTCGAATGCTTTGTGCGTTTTGGGCGTTATGTCCATTCGACCCCTGACTTTCGTCAGGGGCTTGGTTCCCAACGATGGTTGGAGTTCGAACGCTCTGTGCGTTTTGGGCGACATGTCCATTCGACCCCTGACTCTCGTCAGGGGCTTGGTTCCCAACGATAGTTGGGGGTCGAACGTTCTGTACGTTTTGAATGACATGCCCATTCGACCCCGGATTATCATCCGGGGCTTAGCCCCCAACGATAGTTGGGGGTTGGACGCCCTGTGCGTTTTGAGCGACATGCCCATTCCACCCCTGACTCTCGTCAGGGGCTTGCTATATGGTGAACAGTTACAGTTGTTTCTTCAACGCACAGCCTCCCGGGGCGGACGACGCAAGTAACGTTCGGTAAAGATATCCTTCAGGCCGATATTATACTCGATATCACTGAACTCCATCAAGGTGGTGCTTTTTTTGTTGAGGTCGGTGACTTTGGACTTCACGACGGTGGGATAAACGACGTCTTTACCGTCTTTATCTTTGGCGGGGATGTCCTTGAGTTCGAGCGATTCGATGGTGCGGTAGAGGCGACCCTGGTCGTCGAAGTATTCCATCTTCATGGGCATGAAGGTGTTGCGGTCGATCCAGACATTGTAATAGCTGAACCCGACGGTCTTGGGATCCTTGGGGACGTTTTTGACGACGTAGAATTTGTCCGTGGTCTGCGTGAGTTCGTGGGTGTCTTCCTGGAGCGAGCGACCGGAGACGTCTTCGTAGAGGAAGTCCGAGCCGACGAAGCTGGTGCGTTTGTCGCCGGCGGCGATGCGTTTGACCAGGTCGAGGCTGGGCAGGTAGAGCCAGCGGTCGTCGTCCTTGTCGAGGGCAGCGTGCTTGTGGACCATGAAGACCATTTTGCGGACGTCGGCGGGCTCGCGGAAATAGACGTAGTATTTCTGGTCGCCGCCGTCAGCGTCATCACGGCGCAGAACGGTGAAATCACGGGTGCGTTTCTGATCTTTGTCGTCGGTGATGGTCATCTTAACGCGGGCTTTGCCGTCTTCGCCCTGGTAGTAGGCCATATGGTTGGCTTTTTCGACGATGGTCTGGACATCGGGCGCGGGAGTTTCTTCGGCGAAGATAAACGTCGCGGGTAAAAGTATTGTGAGTATCAATCCCATCGAAATAGATATTTTAGTTTTCATGGTTTTGTCCTTTCCTATGGATCCCCGCCTGCGCGGGGATGACAATCGGCGGGCACGGCCCGCCCTAATTACATGACAAAGGCTGTTCGTCCCGTCAAAATAGTCAAGATCACAGGCTATTTTAGAAAGGAGA
>JAFGBA010000049.1 GCA_016933395.1 Sedimentisphaerales bacterium
CCGGTGCATTTCGGCATTATCATGATTACCAACTTGTGCATCGGCCTGTGTACGCCGCCGGTGGGGACGTGTTTATTCGTGGGCTGCGGTGTGGGTAAAACGACGATTTCGGAGTTAGCCCGGCCGTTGTTGCCGTTTTTTGCGGCGATGATCGCAGCACTATTGCTGATTACCTATATACCGGATTTATCTCTCTGGTTGCCCAGGTGGTTGGAGTTGATTAAATAATCGTTAATTTATTCCTGTTGCGAAGGGCGTATCCCACGCAACAGGCATTCTACCCGCAGGCTTTTATCGCGTTATAAACACAGTTAGCGGTTCGAAAAGCGAGGGCGGAATGCCCTCGCCACACTTTCCGCAACGGATACTAACCAAACGATGCCAAACGGATCAGGATCAACAGACCTTTATCCTGATTTTGGAAAAAATTTGGTTAGTAACCACCAGGATAAACCGCTATTTTCCGCTCAGCCAGTATTTGGCTAATTCAGCCAGGTCCAGAAGATCAATAGCACCATCCGAGTAAATGTCGCACCTGGCGTTCCACCCGGTGTCGCCCGAACTGGTTAGCCAGGCCGCGGCCAGAAAGCTAAAGTCAACAAGATCAACGCCGCAGCTAAGGTTAATGTCGCCGGTGTATGACGTGCACCCTGCCGGCCAGGCTCCGATTAAATCACACATCTGATTTGGCGGTGAAAAAGGCATACACGGTGAACTGCAATGCAGTGTGAAATCTTCCGCGGCGGCGTTACAGAAAATAGGATCCATAGCAATATTGCCGTTGTATCCAATCTGACCCGCTACATCGCCCGGGCCGCCGGCGTTGCCGTAAATGTCACAACAATTTAAAACAGGCGGAGAAGTGCTAACCACGGCCGGCCCATTATTGAAGGCGATGATGGTGTTATCCAATACGGATAGTGAACCGTAAATCGCCTCCACATCGCCGTTACCGTAAAAAGTACAGTTGATAATTTGACCATTTGCAAATCCTGAAGCCCCGGCACCGTAGTAAACCGCCGTATTGTGATTAATCGTACAGTAGCTCAGTATCAGATTGCTTCCCATATCCGTCAGACCGCCGCCATGAGCCGCCGTATCATTATGTGCAAAAATACAATGGCTTATCGTCGTGTTCTGACCGAAGTAGGCCATTCCTCCGCCGTCATCCATGGCGTCATTATTCGAAAAATTGCAGCCTGTAAATAAAATATTGGATCCCCCGCAGCATATTCCCCCGCCGTGGCCGTCAGAGTAATTATTCGTAAAAGAGCAGTTTTCAAAAACCGTCTCGGCGCCGCGGTAGTATAATCCGCCTCCTTCGTATCCGGACGTATTATACGAGAAAGTACAATTGCTGATTTGCGGCGAGCAGTCTTGCTCGCAGTACATTCCGCCGCCGCTGTCTTCCGCTTGATTATTAGTTATAATACAATTGTTTAGCGTGGGTGACGAGGGGACTTCGGGAGGAGTTCCGGGATCATACTTCATGCACAGGATGCCCCCTCCATGATCGTAACCGTCGCCAAGGCTCGTATCATCGTTAACAAATCCATTGGTAATCTTGACGCCTTCCAGTACGGAGTCCGAGTCTTCACCGGAGATAAACTTAAATCCTCGATGTTCATTTGTATCACCGGCCTGGCAATCGATGATACAAGCCTCAGGATTGCCGCTTTCCGAGCGTACGGTGATGGCCTTGCCCAGGAAATCTATGTCGCGGTTGCCGTCGCCCGTGTAAGTGGCGTCGCATAGCTCGATGGTATCCCCATCCAAAGCTGCGTCAATAGCCAACTGGATCGTTTTAATATGTCCGTAGCCGCTGCCGTCGGGACAAACGTCGAAGGTCATCGCGCCGCTACACCCCTCGCCCCAGGCGCCGACCTGCCCGCACGGAAGGATCAGCGGATGACAGGGTGACATATTGTTCAGGGTGAAGTCCTCGAAGACCGGGTCACAAAAGCGAGGATCTTGTGAAAAATTGTTGCGCACGCCGCCCTGGCCGGCGATACAATCGGTGTAATCCCCGCCGGCATTGCCGTACACGTCGCAACAACTCAATGTGGGACTGCTGGATATACAGGAAACAGCCGAACCTATGGTGCTGTAGGCGATGATGGTATTGTTAATGGTCGTGGTTCCACAGGTATGCAGAAAGATACCCGATACATTGCCGTAAAAGGTGCAGTGGTCCACCGTCGTCGTCAGTGCCGGCATCTCCTGACCGCAGTACAATCCGCCCCCGCGCGCCAGCCCCAGTTCTTCAGGAGAAATATTATCATTAAAGGTGCAATAATTAAATGTAGGGCGGGAATTCAAGCAGGCTGCTCCGCCGCCCCAGCCGACGGCCGTGTTCCGGGAGAACCTGCAGGACGTAAATGTAGGCTGACAGGTTTCGCAGAAAAAACCGCCTCCGAAGCCTGATACCGTTCCGCTCATTACCGTCTCATTATCAGAAAAGATACAGTTGCTGAACGTGGGAGAACCTTCTGAAACGGCTACCCCGCCGCCTCTGCCGGAACTTCCGTTAAGCCCTGTTTTACCTGCGGTATTTTCGTTAAAAAGACAATTGTTGACGGAAGGAGAGGAATCTTCGCAACAATACATCCCTCCTCCGAGGCCGGGATATAACATGCTTCCTGAGACGGAATTATTGGAGAATATGCAATTGTTTATCGTGGGAGAACCGTAGTGCGAACTTGGCGGCAGTATGGTGCTGGCGCCGCAAAGAACGCCGCCGCCGTAACCGTTGACGCCGCCGGTGGCGATTCCATGCGTGATGGTCACGCCTTCCAGGACCGATGTGGCGTCTTCGTCCGTGATAAACAGAAAACCACGTCCCAACTCCTGACAGTCGATAATGCAATCCTCGGCGTTACCGCTTTGTGAGCGAACCGTAATTGCTTTGCCGAGGAAGTCAATATTATAATTCCCCGAACCACTAAACGTTCCATCAGTTAATTCAATAATGTCATTGTTCGAAGCCGCTGTAATCGCCGCCTGGATTGTGGGGTAATCGCCTCCTCCGTCAGGTTGAACCACATATGTTGCCGCCTGAACGGGGCCACACCTCAGAATCGTCACAAAAACGACAACTCCGGGAACCATCCATTTTTTCCATTTCAAGTTTCTCATGATTTTACCTCCTTAACAAGGCGTTTCGTTGACTTTTGCACAAAGGGCAAACCGCGTTTGATTTGCTGTAACGTTTTACAAAGACAGTGGTTACGAAAAGTATTATCAAAAAACGCCGAGTTGAATTCAAAGGTTTCTGACATGAACCCACATTTCAACCCAACTTGAAATTCTATTGTCATCAACTCGTCGGCAATGTCAATAAAATAATTTTGCCCCCCCGAATCAAGAGCGCATATAGATTATACTCGTTTACGCCATTTAGCGGCGATCTGATCGATGTCAGGTTGGGGGTCAGGGATACCTTGAGAACTGAAATAGGCTCTTTCCAGCAGGGTCATGTCGGTGCGGAGAGCGGTTTTATCTTTTTCAGCGAGAGCCAGGGTGCTATCTCCGTCGATATGCCGCAGAAAGCTGAGCACCGTAAAGGGCGTCAGGTTGGGCGGCAAGACATGAAGTTCATGTCCGGTTTCCTGTGGCGTCAGGCGTCGTCGCCGCACGATCCACAAGGCTGCGAAAGCAACGGCCAGCAACACCAAAAACGCGATAATCTGGAAAGTCCTGTTTTTTGTCGATAAGGTGACAACCGCGTTGGCGTCAACAATGTTCGCATCCGCAAAGCGTTTAAGGTCCATTTTCGCCGAAGCATAAATATTTTTCAGCGTTGGAAAGTTAAATCGTAAGGACCCAAGTTTTGCCGAAGGCGCATCGATGGTAATAAGCCACAACCGCTGACATTGAGCGGCGATGACATCATCAGTTTTTAGCTTATCCACAATTACCCCCTGGTCGTCAATGACGGATTTGAGATCGTTGGCGGCCCAGTCGAACAGTTCATCAAAGGAAGGTATCAGCCCCAGGCCATGGGCGACGATTTCCAGCTTGATTTTACCTTCTTTAAGGTTACGAGCGTCAAGCGTCTGGGTGATTTGCAGATCGTCTGTTATCGGGGCGGGCGATTCGGCTTTAGCGTCGATAGGCAGGGGGTGCGAAACCACCGGCAGCACCACTTGGCCGTACTGGTCATAAAAATCCATATCCATCTGAATAGGGGGGATGATATCGACAGCGCTGTCTTTGGGCTTGAGCAGCACATAAGCCAGCGGTGTAACACGCCAGTAGGGTCGATCGCTTTCATACGAGGTGACATCCGCGTCGGCGAAGGTAACGGACTTAATCTCAAAATTTTCCTGTAACGTTCTGGTGATGTAATTTTCGAAGATGTCTCGATAATTTGCCCGGGCGTTATTGGGATAATAGCCGCGGGCGTTGCTGACGTTTTGTACGTATCGGGCGAATCCGCCGCTTTCACGTTCGATGGCGCGGGAGTGATGCAATTCGATAAAAAGACCGAAATTGCGGGTATGCCCCACGGCGGCCGCGGATTCACCGTCAATACGCACCATAAGTTCCAGTTCATTAAGCAGATCGTGGTAATACGTCACTACCGCGCGGGCGCGGGCGCCGCCGGCATGATCGCCGATAATCATCAGCCCGGCCTCCAGGTAACGCATCTTGACGTTTTCCGGGACTTGGGGCAGGCTCTCAAAAAGTCTGTCGCCGAAGGCGCTAAGATGTTCATCAGCCAGTTCGCCTGGTAGCGACAGCATCGCGGTGCGGATATCGCTGAGATAATCTTCGCTTAAGTCCGTACTGCGTTTGAGGTGGGCCAGATCGCTGGCGCCCAGCACCAGGTAAAACCAGTTCAGATAAACCTGGGGCGTGCGATCCAGCGGCTTCATGGTCGGCGCCGCAGTTCCATAATATTCCGCCGCTGTGCGAAAGGCATCAATTGCGGCGTTGCGTTTACGGGTATATTCTTCGAGAGTGTAAGCGTATTGGTTTTCTTCCTCATCGCCGTGGACATCTTTTTGGTTGCGCAGGCTGTAATAGAATTCCGCCGAGTCATATCTGACCATACCGAGTAATTGAAGGTATTGCCAGGAGGGAATATCCTGCCCTTCGGCCAGAAGTTGTTCCAGTAAAAGGTAGCCGCGGACGACCTCATTGATGGTTTCACGACGAGTGCGCTTGGTGTCTTTTTCCTTTTGTACTTCAGGATCACGCCAGGTTTCATTGAGCCGCGTTCGCATCACGCGCACCAGTTCGAGGCGAATATTGACCGACAGTTTGTCAATTGGGCCGAAAACCGCCTCGATATCCTGTTGCTGGAAGACTTCGGCGACGCTGTGGCAATCAGCGAATACTTTGGCGACAATGGCGGCGTTCAGGGGGCGGGGCAGAAAGGTCCCAAAGTCTTGCAACAGCATCGAAAGTTGCTCCAGATTCCGAACCTGGCGTGCACGGGTCAGGGGAATGCCGCGATTACGAGATGAATACCGATAGGATGGCAAACGGTAAAGCTGCGGGTTGGGATTATAGAGTTCCGTGGGAGCCTGGTTAACAGAGCGGGACCACTCATTCAGGAATTCTTCCGCCAGGAGCGTCGCTTCCGCGGGTTGGGTTTGTGACAGATGCTTGATGGTTGTCGCCGCCAGATCCAGTTTATCGGCTTTCATGTTCAGGCGGGCGATGAGGATTTCCACCTTGACGAATGTATCGGACGGCAGGACGGCCAGCCAGGCCGGATGGGGCGCAGTAGCGAGAATATTTTCCAGAGACACATGAGGCGGTATTTTGGCGTTGCGCTGGTTGCGTTGTTGTTCGGCTTTTTTGGTCATCTCAAGCGTGTTTTCCCCCTCGGTCATCCAACACCAGGCCAGGACATTGAGCATGTTGTTCCAGGAGTCATCCGATCGAACGTCCAGCAGGGCATTGACGCCCAGCGAGAGAATTTCCAAATTGCGCTGGCGCAATTCGGCGTCATCGCCGCCGGCGTCGGCAAGAATAGCGTCGCCGATGGTGGAAAGAATGCGCGCCCCCACGTCGGGATCCTGCTTGAATCGTTCGCTCAGCCATCTGTGCGCCTTGTCCGGTTCCAGAATAGGAATCAGGTCCAGCACCAGCCGTAAAGCCTCTTGGCGTTCTTGGGTGTTAGCGGTTTCTTCCAGCAGAATCCATTGACCCAGGTCCCACGCTTTTTCCAGGGCGGCGAGATTACGTTGTCGCCGGGCGAGGTGGCCCAGGTAACGAATGTGCATTTTCACCAGATCGATATTTTTATTCTGCCGGGCTGTCTGGGCGTCGGGCAGGAACTCGCCGGCCTGATCAAGCATATTAGCCGCAAACAACAATTTTGCCGCGGCCACACGTCGGGCTTGGTCATTGCCTCCAAAACAGGGTGTGCCTTGCGTCAGGTGTTCCAGCATGATACGCTGGTAGTCGCCGCTTTCCATGATAAGTTGCATCAGTTTGGCCAGTTCGGCAATTTGCGCATTGTTCAGTTGGGCCGGCGCACAATCGGAAAGGGCGAAAAAATCCTCCGGGGTGAGAACGGCTTTGAGCGTTGTACTATCATCCTTTTTCTCTGTAGCCTGCAATTCCTTGACCAGCCGGTTAAATAGATCCGTGCCGTCTGCGTCCGGGAGTTCCGCCAGACTCGCCTTGACATTTTTCCAGTTGCCCAGGGTGACATCCAACTGAAGACGGGCCAGCCCAACCAGCGGTGCGGTCTCTTCCTGGGGATTCATCTGATTCTCGATCGCTTTGAGGATGGCCTGCGGGGAACGGTCGAACAAGGTGGGGCCTTGCGGCGCCTTATCCGATTCCGCGGCGTCAGGGATATTCTTTTTCAGAAACTCAATAAACGCCTGAGGGCCTTCCTGCATGTAACCCCCTTTAGCGACAAGAAATCCTCTGGGGTCAATAATCAGCACCGTGGGATAACCGGTGACATTATATTTTTGCATTAACACCTGATGCGGCCGGGCGCTAAGCTGGGCTTTGGGAGTGTCCAATTGCACGGCTATGACATGTTGGCGCGCGTACTCGCGGAATTCATCGGTGTTAAGGATTTCCGCATCCAGTTTTTTACACCAGACGCACCAGTCCGAACCGGTGAAAACCACCAGCAGATAACGATGGCGTTGCTTGGCCAGTTTTATGGCTTCATCGAAATCCGTCCGCCATGAAAAAGGTTCATCTGTCGGAGCGGTGTTTGGATCTGTTGCCGGGGCGGCGAACTCAGCCATTTGGGCAATCGTCGCTGGTTTTAGCCGTCGAACCCTCATGGGTTTTGTTTGCGCCTCGCTATCTGAAATAAAAATAAAGCAGATAATGATCGCAACCAGCAAGGGCAACAAAATCTTTTTATCGGAAGAATCGTACGCTGTCATAACTATGGTTTCCTTAGGTTTGCATAGGGGATAAATTATGAACCGACGCCTTCGGGCCGCTCGCCCTGGCCGGCGCCTTTACCGCGGGCATCGCCTTCCTGGGTGGGACCGATGCCTTCCTGGCCTTCTTGTTCACCGGCTTCACCCATTTTATCGCCGACGCCCTTGCCTTGGCCGTTTTCGGCCTCGCGAGGGAGAGG
The DNA here is from genome assembly GCA_016933395.1 of Sedimentisphaerales bacterium. Lineage (GTDB taxonomy): Bacteria > Planctomycetota > Phycisphaerae > Sedimentisphaerales > SM23-30 > JAFGBA01. Next base: position 7,571 of record JAFGBA010000049.1, read on the forward strand.
CAGGCCTTTGATGATGGAGGCGTCCATTTGCGTCATGCGGATGGTCGCTTCCAGGTTTTTTTGATGGTCCGGAGCAGCGGCGTTATCGGTTTTCATGGCATTTTCGGCCAGGAGGCGAAAATTCTGACGAGCATTTTCAGCCTGCTTGGTCCAGAGGTCCGTGCCGGCGCCTTCCAGCCGCATTACCCAGGCCGCACCGAACTGGCTCCGCGCCAGCGTGTCGCGGATGTCATTTTGATGCCCTGTGGGGAAATCTTCCATTCGGGCGTCCTGTAACAGGCTTTCCAGTTCCGTGATGGCTTCGACTAACTCTCCCTCATACATCTGTGCCCGAGCCGCGGCAAGTTTGATTCGACTGGCGGCGAGTTTGTTTTCCGGCGGCGTCAGCACCAGCGCTTGTCGGTAGGCCTCGACCACATGCAACCAGTCATCAGGATCATTAGAGGTTTCGGCGATGATTTCCAATTCCTCGGCATGTTTTATCTGGTGGGTGGCTGCCTCCATGGAGCGGTATTTGCGTCCGGGGCCGTAATGCACTGCGATGATGATGACGGGGATCAACAGCCAGGCCAGTAACAAATATTTTCTCATGGCATTATCTCACGCTTGTTGGCGTTCCCTGTGCCAGTAACTGCCGGCAAGTTGCAACGCCAGGGGAATCAGGGCAAACATTGTTGCCGCCGCAAACACCAGAACCAATGCGATTTCCCGTTTACCGATAGTGCGGGTTGTGGCCATGGGGAGTTTTTGCGCCAGGGCGATAATCGCCTGCGAGGGTACATGCTCCTCATTGACGTCAAAATATTCCCCGTCCAGCCGCCGCGCTAACTGCCGCAAGGTCGCACTATCCTGACGGGAGTGATGGCCGTCGATAAAAATGCCGCGCCGGATGTCGCCCACGCCCAGCACCAAAGTATGAGCGATGGATTCGGGCATCTCGGCCATGCCGGTGTCCGGCAGTGTGTCGCCATCACTGACAATAAGCACGGTTGTGCTTTGCGGAGGCCATTTTTTGGCGATCTCCGCGACTTTGTTTACACCCATGATAAGTTGGGTTTTGCCGTAGGCGAAGGCATACTCCATGGGCAAATCGTCCATAATGTTGTCGATAACCGCCATATCGCGGGTGTCAATAACGACTTCTTTGGCGTCGGAATAGACCGCCACCACACTGACAAGCACCTGATCGGTGGTAATGCGGTTAAAGATTGACTTGAGCACGTCACTGGCGCGTTCGGAGCGTTTAAGCTTGTGTTCCGGCCCGGCATCTTCGAGTTTCATGCTGGGCGAAACATCTAATACAATCAATAAACGGCGATATTGTTCCAGAGGCATGTTCTGCCTTTGAAATTCCTTCGGCGTCAGCAATAACAGTGTGGTTAGTGCCCATGCCAGCGCCGTCAGGGTAATCACCCGCAGCGCCGGAACCACCGCCGTCCATTCCCGCGCCCGACCCGTCGGTCCAAACGCCAGATACCCCACACGCCGACAACGCCGGGCGTGACGCCACTCCGCTCCGCTAACCAGAATGAATACAGCTAACGCTGCGATGCCCGCTACCATGGTGTGTACCGTAATCCGAATAAAGCCAATACCTGTGCGCCCAACAGAGCCAACCCCGTAAGGGCGATTAAACCAAAGTCATCCATCAGCGATGGCGCCCCTTTTTTGAAACGACTTTTCTGCATGGCGTCGATGTGCCGAAAAATTGCTTTCAATGCCAACGGATCGCCTGCTTGAAAGGTGTCACCGTGGGTGATGCTGGCGATAGTATCCATTTCATTGCGAATCTGGTCGCCTACCACAATAACATAGACAACGATTTTATCATCCTTAAGTTGCTGACCGATGTCATAATCGCGCCCGCCATACAGGTCCGAACTCATTCCATCGGTGACCAGGATAATCATCCGGTCGCCTTCTTCGGTTTGGATCATTTTATCCCGGCAGGCCAAAAGCGCCTTGCCGATGGATGTGCCGCCGAACCAGTACGGCAATTTGCCCGGCTGGAGAAACGGCGTCGCCAAAGCAATGGCGGCGGTGTCTTTGGTGACCGGTGTCCAGTGCAGCACCTCATTGCCGAAAATTGTCAATCCGAAGGCGTCACCTTGGCGATATTCGATAAATTCGTTGATGGCCTTCATAGCGCTGTCGTAGCGGCTTTCCTGAGAGCCAAACACCGAACCCATGCTGCCGGATACATCCAGACAGAAAATCGTGTTGGTCAGTACGCGTTCTTCCTTGGGCGGGGCCAGTTGCCGCGGCCCGGCCCAAAACACAATCGCCACCGCCAGCAGCAGCGCCGGCAGCAGGTTCAGGATATTAATACAAATCCGTAAAAACCGGCCTTTTTTTTGCTTGCCGTGGTCGAAAGGCAGCAGCAACGGATGGCCTTTGAGCACCCACGACAGATACCCCAGCACCACCGGCACAGCGAGCAATAATAGTAACCACGGCCGAGTGAAAATCATGCCTTCTCACCCCCTTGTAAGACCGGATCATCAGCCGCAATTTTCTGATACGGCGATAGAATTTCGGCCAAATCCACCTTGTGCCGTCCCGGCGGTTCATGCAGCCAATGTTCCAGATGCCGCAGCAGTTCGCCCGCCTGAGGATGTTGCTTTAGTTGCTCCACCGTTGTAATCATTGGCTCGCGGCCAAGGTGCAGCCGCGTGCACCAGTAATTCATCAGCAGCCGTTCCAAATGGGTTTTATCTGACAGCGTCATTTGTCCATCCAGCGCTCGCTGCACCAAAGGCCGTAACAGATCCGCCAGGGTGGGAATATAAACGGGTTCTTCGACGAGAGCGGTTTGTTTTTTGGGCCGACCCACAAAAATCAACGGAATCAACAACAATGCCCAGCATACCCACGTCATGACGAAAAAGAAGGTATAGCCGCCCGGCAGGGTGATTTTCTGAAGTTCACTCGACACCAGGCCGCCCTCATGGTTTTCCGGCAGAATCGACTTGACGGTGACGGGTATGGCCGGCAATGACGGCAGAGTCTGTCCTGGCGGCGCGACGAGGTAATTGGCCAGATTATAACTTCCCGGCGCCAGGCCGATATAACGCAAGTCGTATTTCGTACGGCCGTCATCAGTGAGTGTCGTTGCGGCAATACGCAGAATTAAACGAGGTTTTTCTTCCAGCGGCGCCGCTTGCAGGTTGGCTGCCGGCAGTACGGCTTCGATGGCTCCTTCTATACCTACGGTGGGGACGTCGGTGATATTTTCCCCCGCCCAGGCTGCTCGCCCTCTCGCCAGGAATATCATCGCCAGAAAAAATGTTACTCGAAATGCATTAAATAAAGACATCAAAACTATCTACTGTATTTACCGTGAGCCTTTGCCGAAGTAATCGCGGCGCTGGAGAAATTGACGCAACTTCGGCAAAAACGGCCTGTCCGTTTCCAATAATAAATGGTCCACGCCGCAGCGATTGAGTTCGTGCCACATCAGCGTATGATCCAGCCACACGCTCCGCCCATGGCCCACAAACGCCTCGCCCGTCTCCGCCTCCTGCGCGCGGAAAATGCCGCCGCCCACCTTGCCGCGCTCGGCCGGATCCTGCAACTGCAAAACCACGCAATCATGCTCCTGCGCCAACAGCTTCAGCGCTTCCACCGCGTCTGGATCATGTAAATCGCTCAAAACAAAAATCAAACACTTATTCTTCAACGACGGCGTCAACTGCCGCACGCTCTCGCCCAACCGCGTCTTCTCCCGAAAATCATGGTGCCGCAACTGATGTGACCATTGGTACACCACGTTACGTAGCAGCGTCGGTTTAACATGCAGTTCCTTTTCGCCGCAGCCCAGAATCCCCACCGGGCTCATCCGCGACTGGGCCGCCAGCGCAATCCCCGCCGCCAGTTGGACCGCCCAGGCATACTTGCTCATCCGTCGTGAACTGACGCACATCGACGCCGACGTGTCCAGCAGCAGATAAATCGGCATTCGCTTGGGCGCCTCGAATTCCTTCACATACACCTTGCCCGTTCGCGCCGTCACCCGCCAGTCAATAAACTTTACCGGATCACCCGGCTGATACACCCGCGACTGTACGTAGTCGGTTCCCGCACCCAGAAACGGCGAACTATCCGAACCATAACTCAGACAATCCGCCAGCCGGCGCACCGCGATGACGAACTGCCGTTCATCCAGATGGTCATGGGGAGGCAATACGTGCTTGACCATATCTTACCCTAAATCAGCAAGTATCTCGTTGAGCACTTCTTTACCGTTTCGCCCTTCCGCCAGGGCTTCATACGTCATGCGAATCCGGTGCAGCATCACATCTTCCGCCAGCGCGAACAAGTCTTCCGGAATCACATAATCCCGATCAAGAATAAACGCCCGCGCCCGCGCCGCCTGCACAATTGCCATTGCCGCCCGCGGGCTGCCTCCAACCTCCAGGGCTGCATGCGAACGCGTTTTACGGACGATTTCCACGCAATGCCGGATAAAAACATCACTGACGTGAATCGCCTGCACCGCCGCCATCGCTTCGGTCAGGTCGCTGATTCGGCAGCACGGCTCATCGACAATCATGTCAAAGGCGGTTTTGGGAATCGCTCCCTGGTCCACCCGCTTGAGGCCCATCGCCAATTGCCGGTTCAAAATGTCCTCTTCCTCCTCCAGCTTCGGGTAATCCAGCCGATGACACAACATAAACCGGTCCAACTGCGCCTCCGGCAGTTCGAACGTCCCCGCCTGCTCGATAGGGTTCTGCGTCGCAATCACCAAAAACGGCGCCGGCAGCACGTAGGTGGTATTGCCGATGGTCACTTTCCGCTCCTGCATCGCTTCCAGCAACGCGCTTTGCACCTTCGGCGCCGCCCGGTTGATCTCGTCGGCCAGCAGCAAATTGGTAAACACCGGCCCCTTATGCGTCCGAAACTGCCCGCTCGATTGGTCCAGAATTTCCGAACCGATGATATCCGAAGGCAGCATGTCGATGGTAAACTGCACGCGACTGAACTTTAAATCCACCGCTTTGGCCAGGGCATTCACCAACAGGGTCTTGCCTATGCCCGGTACACCCTGCAGAAGCAGATGGCCGCCGGTGAATAGCGCCACCAGCATTCTTTCCACGACGGTGTCCTGACCGACGACGACTTCCGCCACACGCTGGCGCACTTTATTGACAAATTCTGACTTCACCTGGGTTTGATTTGACATTGAAGGCTGGCCTCGTATTACTCTAACTCGTTACTCAAAGGTTGGTTACATCTATAGACCCAGTATTATACGCCGTCCTGTCATAATAAGCAATTAAACATTAACACGGCCCCAAAAAACGATTTCACATAAAAAACACCTTCCCCGCCACTATATCCGTCCAAGGTCCATATTCTTGCATTTCCCTCCCCCAAAACTACCCAAAACCGACGTAATTCCTTGTCCCAAAAGCAAATAAAAAAATCTCCACCCGAAAATATCCTGTGATTTTCCCAAACCATTTTTTGTGATGCCGTAGCTTAAGGGCCAGTATATATTGTTCATCGGCATTCAAATCCCGCCTCACCAGCGTCAGGACTTTGAAAACCGCATGAAAAACGCCAAATACGATTTCACGCATGAACACGATAACCCCGCATTTAAACTCTTTCTAAGTTAAACAGGAGACCTATGACCATGAACATCATCAAAACAGATAAAGCCCCTGCAGCCATCGGCCCATATTCCCAGGCTATCGTCGCCGGCAATCTCGTCTTTTGCTCCGGCCAGATTCCCCTCGTTCCCGGCACGATGGAGATCGTTTCCCCATCCATCGCCGACCAGACCCAGCAAGTCCTCAAAAACCTCGCTGAAGTTCTCAAGGCGGCCCATAGCGGGTTGGATAAAGTCATCAAAACCACCGTCTATCTCAAGGACTTGAACGACTTTGCCCAAATGAACGAAGCCTACGCCGCCGCCTTCGGTTCCCACAAACCGGCCCGCGCCACCGTCGAAGTCGCCCGCCTGCCCAAAGACGTCAAAGTGGAAATTGATTGCATCGCCATCACCGCCTAAATCCGGTTTGATGGCAATCGCTCGGCGTCCGGCATTTATGCCGGCTATTTTTGCCCTGTTCGACATCCGCGCGCAGGATGGATATTTTTGCCCATAGGGGTGTCTATCGATGACGGCCCTGAGACGTCAGAAACGCGCGCATTTCTTCGTAGGCCTCGTTGACATTAAGTTTATCGCCGCGGGGGCGCATCCATGTAGCGCGATACCATTCCTGGAAGGGCGGGCGCTCGGCCCAGAGAACTTCCATGGCGAATTGTTCGAGGGGTGGGCGGGCGGATTGGCACAGCGTCCAGGCCTTGTCGAGGTTGGGTTCATTGACGGCCTCGAGAAGCGGGATGGCCGCCTGCGTGGGACGGTATTCCATCAGCATACCGAGCGTGCAATTTTCGAAGAAAAACTGGCGGGCCTGGTGAGACATTTTCTGGGATGCCCGCTCTATAACCGTCATGGCCTCGGCGTAGCGAGCGGTGCGGTCACGGAGTTGGGCCAGAGTGTCGGCTTCAACGGGTTCGGGATTCTCGCCGGCGAACTTTTTGACGAGTAATCCCAGGGCGTCTTGCACTCTTTCGTTGCCCTGCCAGATTCTCTTATAAGAGTCCACCAGTTCATAATAGCGGTGATAGGCCTGCACGGCATCTGCGGCCGCAGCTTCGCCGAAGTATTCCATGCACCACCAGTTGACGTAGCGGCCGGCGGCGTCTGGCGCTTTGAAGGCGGCGTCGGCATCCCAGCAAATCTCCGCGATAAAGCGCGTGCCCATGACGAACTCACGCAGTTCGGAGACGTTAAGCAGCATGTACTCGGTTGCACCGGAGGCGACGATCTTGCGGAACTGGTCTTCGATGAGCATGGGGGTGATGGTATGGGCGGATTGTTTGGTCGGGCCGCCGCGGCAGGCGAGATGGTAATAGACGCCGTGTTTCCATTTGCCCAGGCTTTCGGGAAGAGCGCGCATGACTCCATCGGCATCTTCCGGCCAGACAAGAATGACCTCGGCGGGGAAGTCGAAGTTGCCCTTCTGGTAATTATCGAGCATCTCGCGGTAGAGGGTAAGGTGAAAGATAGGGGTCTTGTCCGGCGGGAGAAGCTGCTTGGTCATGTTGACCTGGGCCTCAAGCACTTCGCGATAAACCTGACCGCGCTCTTTTGCCGACATATCCTTGGGGAAAGGATAGGCGCGATCCACCGTGCCGCGCAAGCCGACGGGCCAGATGCAGTCCAACTCGCGATTCTCCAGCACGCCGCCGCGCCAGAATCTTAGCATTTTCTCCCTGTTGGTGAACCAATCCCAGCTATCCTCGGCATTGCGAGGCTTGGGTTCACGAGGCAAATAGATATGTTCAGGCCGCGTCTCGGCGGGACGGATAAGCCCGGCGTCGCGGGCCTTGCCCAGGCCGAAACGCTCATAGCCGAAGGGGTTGGAAAGCAGGATGTCATAATGGTGCGAGGTGTAGAAGAGGCCCCAGTCACTGGCGGTTTTTTGAACTTCGAAGGGACGCTGCACGCGGACGAAGGGGGCGACCTGGTTGAGGCGGAGGCGCAAGGCGGTTTCAAAGTAGCGCTCGTACCACACCATGGGGACCGTACCCGTCCAGAGGGGATAGCCGTCATCGTCGTAGGGGCGCGGGAGGATATCCTCGTCGTCGTGAAACAGGCCGCGATATTTGAACGTGGGTGGGCCGGTGAAGAAATTGGTGCGTTTCATAACCAGTGTTTCGCGCTTTTCGGGAACGAAGCCGGTCCAGATATAGAGCGAATCAACACCGAGCCGCTCGCAGAGTGTATAGGCCGCGAACGCCGCGCCGCGAAAGTTGGA
>JAFGBA010000333.1 GCA_016933395.1 Sedimentisphaerales bacterium
GATGTCGCAGCAGGATTATCACTGTGTTTTTGAAAGCGGCGGTTTAAATCGAGGAGATGAAAATCGCGGCATTTGTTCGTTGATTCGCAAAGGTTTGGATGGTTTTATTGTCGGACCATCATCCAACCCCGATGATGACCATAAGCCATTAATGGAATTAATAGAAAATAAAGTGCCTGTGGTATTAATTGATCGGCCGTTCGGCAATTATGAAGTGGACATTGTTATGTCCGATTTGGAAATGGGTGCGGAAGAAATCGTGGAACATTTTCACCATCTCGGCCATCAAAAAATTGCATATTTAGGTGTTACCGGTTTTTCACGCACGGATGAACGATTGGATGGATATCGCAGCGCCATGCAACGGTTGGATCTGAAGATTTATCCTCAGTGGATTCAGGAAATCGAGAGATTGAGCCTGACACTGGAGGAAGAGGAGGCTTCTTGTTTGGATATTATCGTTACTGTCGCGGGTACACGAGTGAGTAAACGCCATTGCCGCAACGCCGTGGAAACTTTACTGCGGTTGCCGGAAGCAGATCGACCGACTGCTATTTTAACCGTCAACACCACCGTGGCTGAAATGCTGGGAGAAACGTTAAGCGAACATAATATCAACATACCCGAAGATATTGCCGTTGCCGCCTTTAGCGAGCTTAGTAGCAAGGAGATGCAAGGAAAAGGGCGTTTGATTTGTTATCAACAATCAAATTATCGTATTGGCAAGTATGCGGCAAGGCTATTAATCGATCGGATAAAAACGCCGGATCGCGGTCCCACCAGGATTTTACTGCCGGGTAGATTGATTCATCCTGATTCAGCGCTACCTGTTCGGAGGATGTTATAGAGACGGAGTTGAAGCAAGTCTAAACTAAAGTCTAAATCGCCGCTTCGGCTTTGATTCAAGGGATATTGATATCCGAAGATGGAGAATCTGCGCGCCAAAAAGGAAATTTCAGCTTATAATATGTCAGGACGAAATAATTTTATATTACTGTCAGGATTTGTAGTTGGGTGGATGGTCATACCGCAAAATGGGTATGGCAATGAAACTCAACAGGTGAATCAATCCCTATCGGACTCAATAAGTTCATATATCGCTCCTATGAGGCTAACCGGCCGGGAAGACGAATTTTGCCGTCGTGCCCACCAAGTTATGCTTAAGGGGGCTCGCTTTACACGGAACCTGTACCATGATTGGTCTGCCGAACCACACTGTGGGTATATCGGTTGGGGCGGTCATGGTGAAAAAGAAATCTCCAATAATTTCGGTTTTGCCTGTCTTTACGCCATATTGTTACGTTTCGGCGAATATGATGCTCAAATTACGGGTATTTCCCGTGAAGAAATGACTCGGCGCGTTATTGGCGTGATCCGATACGGTGGGTTTACCCACCTGACGGGTTCTCACAACTGCACTGACGATAAGCCATGGGGAGGGGGCTGGCATGATGCCTCATGGGGTGCAACCTATGCCCTGACGGTTTGGTTGATGTGGGATGAACTGGATGAGGAAACACGGGAGTTGGCTGCTCGAACCATTACAACGGAGATCGAGCGGTTCGTGGAGGCAGATCCCCCTTCTCGAAAAATAGATAATACCTCCGCCGAGTCGAATGCCTGGAATACTCGGATGCTGGCGATTGCGACGGTGATGTTCCCGACACATCCGCAAGCCCAGTTATGGCGGGATGCGATGAACGGTTGGGGAATGAACGTTTTGACCATTAATGAAGACCAAAGGGATACGACCCTTATAGAAGGCCGGCCGGTTAAAGACCGGGTCAGAACGGAGAATATTAATTCCGATTTCACATTGGAAAATCACGGCATTGTCTATCCGGTGTATATGTGGTGCAGCATGTACCATTTGGCTCAGGCGGGGTTGTTCTATAAGCTGGCGGGGCAGGATATCCCCAAGACTCTTCTTCATCACATGACCGATGTGTATGAAGTTTATAAAGAGTTACAAACCTGGGAGGGGCTCCCGGCCTACATCAACGGATGTGATAAGTTCCTGCATTTACAGGTTGTCGATATCTTTCATCACAGTTACTTCGCCCAGGCGTTACAGGATAAAGAAGCAGCGTATCTTGAGGAGTTGGAACTGGGCCTCCTGGAACAGATGCAGAATCGATTCAGTGACGGCCGACTCTATCCCGTGCAGGAAGTCGGCGAGTGGAGCCGCGTTGCAAATTTAGGTTCATTTCTTGGATGCAGTTATTTATTGCATTATATAACGGCTGCGCCAACAAAAGCCGTATCGCAGGATGAGTTTGAAAAACGTATTTCCGGGGTGCGTTATTATCCCGACGGGAAATTTATACTCCAGCGCACGCCTGAAAAGCTGGTGTCGTTTGCGTGGGCCAAACCTTATCGGGTGATGGGGCTGGTGATTCCACGAAAAGGAGGAAGCTGGCTGGTGACGCCATTCGAGCAAAGCTTAACGGGTTGCGTCATCGAAGAAGGCGTCGAACAGGAACCTGATATCAAGGTGGTGCGGGCGGATAAACGGGTGCAAAACAATATTATGAACTTAACCATCGTTTTACACCGTTGTGAGGGTAAAGTCGAACATGCCATCACTCTAACTTCTGACGAAGATGCGAAGGTCGCCATAGAAGAGACCATGAAAGCATTAGCTCCGGTTACCTTAAGAAAGGTACAAACGGGTTATATCGGCGTCGGTCGTCAATTTTTACGTGATGAAGTGGTGCTCAAATCCAATAATAAATCTGTTACGATTGCGGGTTTTAGTGATATGGAAGATCGTTATTATGATTTTCCAGATAATACCGTTGTCGTTGACAACTGTTTCATATATTCCTGGTCGGGTGAGGGCACAGTCAAATACAGGAAATACAATCGTGTTTTTTCCGGGTCCGGCAAAAACGCCGGTGCGTATGGCCGTGTTGATGACCGTATATATGTGGAACATATTGATCGTCTTACCGACTATCAGACCGGTGATACGATAGCCCAGGGGCAATTGAGATTAACCCTGTGCCGATGAGCTATTTCAGATTTCGAAATCGAGTGAAAACCTCGAATATGGAGATAGTTATGCAGATCAACAATATTACGCAAAGACATCAAAAGGCATTTACACTTATCGAATTGTTGGTGGTGGTTTCGATCATCGCATTGTTGGTGTCTATTTTACTGCCGGCGCTGAACCGGGCCCGGCGGCAAACCAAGGAAATGATTTGCGGCACCAACCTGCACAGTTTGTTTAACGTGGTGAATATTTACGCCACTGAACATGAAGATAAGTTTCCCGAACTTCATGAAAGCCCCGTTGTTGAGGGAAGAATAAGTGATATTAATGAAAGAACCAGCCCCTACTGGGCGCAAGGCGATTGGCGAAAATATTTGGCCGATGAATACGGCCTGGTGCGAGAGGCGCTTTATTCTCCTACAAATCCCAAATGGAATAACGATACATTTTATTTTGGTGAACTCGCCGGTGATCCGGATCTAACAAAAAGGCATGAATATGGCACCCAACCCCATATGGTTCTTGGTTACACTTATTACGGTTCACAAATGTACGGAGCCGCGTTACAGAATTTTCTGGATTCTTTTATAAATCCACCCGTTGCTGAATTGCACAAACCTGTTTTTCCCCGCAAGTTATCAGACAAAGCTCGATTTGATTTTGTGTGGACGGATATCAATCGCCAGCGGCCTTATAATTCCGCCGTGAACAACTGGATAACGCCGGGCGATGAAAGCCGCCGCTGGGGATCGAATCATTTGTACGAAGCAGGAGGTTGGCCGACAGGATCACATGTCGCCAATCGTGACGGGTCGGTGACATGGACTGTCGGGGATGATATAGAACGTCACGTATATGCCCTTGGCACCATGTATTTTTGGTAATTGAAGCAGGTAGAATTTTGGAGGCATATCAGACGTTTGGTATGCAATTATGTTTTTTTTAAGGATGGAGGATGTGTGATGAAAAAGCAATGTGTAGTAATGATGTTGGCAATTGGATTGATGTCGGTAAGTGCGGCGTCGGCGGCGTTAGTGACGGTGGCGGCCGATACGTTTACCGTAACAACGGAACGTCCGTCGGGTTCATTTTTAGTGGGGCAAACGACCGAAGTTGGCGGCTTGACCTGGTTAGGTGAAATTACAGAAGGTAAAGATCGTTATACTCTGACTGAAAACAGCGATGTGGATTTCGGAGGAGGTGGCGCTGCTGACCAGATGGCCTCATTGCCTTATACCGTCAATCCCGCTGGTGAAGTGGTGACAATACAGGCGAATGTCCTTTATCCCGATGATGCGACAGATACATTTTATGCCGGGGTGGCGTTCAATCTGGCGGAATTTACACCGGATACGAACTGGTTGGCGTTGTGGAAATACGTAAGCATTGGTTTGCGAGTCCAAAGGAGCGGCTCAGTGGAATTATTCGGTGAGAACGAGGCTTCTCAAAGTACGGGAAATCTCTGGACCAGCACGACGTTGACGGGCGGCGCTATAGCTCTAAACACATGGGTGACCATTTCGCTGGAATTTGATAGTGCCGCGTCTACAGTCAACGCCTGGGTGGGATCCGAACAGGTGTTTAATGATGAAGATATTCTTATGTATGACGCCGATTTTTCTTCTGCGGATATCGGCTGGGCCGGTTTTTCGATACGGGATGACGCAAATGGTTATAATGGCCGAGTGGACGACTTTCAACTTAAATCAACCAATCCTATTCCGGAACCGGCAACATTGATATTGTTGGCGCTGGGCGGCGGCGCGTTATTACGACGGCGAAACAAGTAGAATGGAGCAACCATTAGATATGATTCGAAAAATATCGGTTAAAGGTTGATCGACACAGAATTATATTTATACTTTTGGAGGATTAGTCATGAGAAGAATAGTGTGCTTTTTAGTATTACTATTGGTGTGTATGGTTAATTTTTTGCAAGCACAAACCACCGTCGTGGAGGATACCTTTACGGTCACGCCTGAACGGCCGGCCGGATTAATATTGCCCGGCCAGACGACGGAGGTTGGCGGTCGTATCTGGCATGGCGATACCGATCCCGTGGCCAATGACGTCTATAGCCTGACGGCGAATGGCGACGTGGAGTGCGGCAACGGAACCGTCAATGATTGGATGGCGACAGTGCCATATTTCATTAATCCCGCCGATGAAATTGTCACTTTGCAAGTGGACATTTTTTATCCCAGTGACGCCGTAGGCAGCAAGTGGTTTGGCGGTATTGGCTTTATTAAAGCGACGGCGACTCCGGGTGTCGACGCCATCGCCCCCTGGCAACATGCCAGCATGGGGATGCGGTTGCGAAAAAATGGTTTGTACGAATTTTATGGCGACAAATTCGAAGATCCCGGGACCTTTAACTGGTTCTCCGGCACCCTGACAACCGGCGAGGTGCCCAATGACACATGGGTTACCATTAAGATGGAATTTAACAGTGCTACAAACACCTTTAATGCCTGGATAACCGTGTCTGGATTTACGGAAGAACAGGTGGCCGCAGATGCCGATATTCTCCTTTATGAACCCGATTTTGTCCCTTCGGAAATCGGCTGGGTGGGCATGTGTATTCGAGACGACAGCAATGGTTACGGCGGATTGTGCGATAATTTCCTGGTTACTTCCACAAATCCTCTTCCCAGCGGACCATCACTGGCTCAGGTTAAAGGCATGGGCGTCAATGACGTTGATCCGGAACTGCTTGAGTGGATCGCCGTCGATGACCAGGTTTATATGGTGGGCACGGATATTGTGCCGGCTCTCGCGGGCGCATCCTATGATATTGATACTGATTTTGCCCTGTTCCAATCGACCGACCCAAACGGTCCGCGCTGGTGTATTGTCAGTATCGATAGCGCTGATAGCCCCCCGATAACCCAGTTGGATGCTGAAAAATTAACTGCTGACGGCAAACTCTCGACGGGCACAAATTTGGATTGGGAAGTTGCCGGTGTTCATCTTGGCTCCGCCGGACGCTTCCTCTTCGACGCGCCACTTGCTAATCACACGGGCGCGGATGTCGTTGTTATTCAATTGGATCGCTCGGGAGATTACTCCTGCAGTTCGCAGAAGAATCTTATTACCCTCCTGGATGATAGTTATAATCCCATCCCCGGTCAGTCAGTCAGCGCCAGTTGCGGTGCGGAACAATGGTTTACGGCACCGGGTGATGGCGGTGTTACGCAGAACTATGACGTTACCGGCGTCAATCCGTCATTTGGCACGACGATACGTGTGGACTCAACGATTGACCGAACGGGCTATGTCGCCTATGCGATTGATATCCCCAGTCACATAACCAGCATAGGTGGTGTGGCGATTACCAGCAACACAAGCCAATATACTCCCGTGGAGGTATTCGCTATTCCGGAGACAGGCAGCTATACATGGCATGATGATTCCTGTGAAGCGGGTATTTACGCCATGACGGACTTCAACGAAGACTGCATTACCGATCTTGCTGATTTCGCTCAGATAGCGGCACAATGGCTGGATTGCAATAGCGTGTTTAATGTTGATTGCTGGAATTAGTTTTGGTTGCAGTTTATTTATTGTGGAAGGATATTGCTATCTCCTGGTCAGGTTTATACCTGACCAGGAGTTTTTTTGCCAAGGATAAGAATAGTTATCATAAACCTATCAGGTAAAGGGAGTAATGAGTTATGGACTTAGGCCTGAAGAATAAAATAGCCTTAATCACAGGCGGAAGCATCGGTATCGGGCTGGCGGTTGCTCAGGGGCTGGCCCGCGAAGGCGTGCAAACGGTTATCTGCGCCCGAAATGAAGAGCGCGTAAAAGCCGCTGCGGAGGATATTCAAAAGCAATCCGGCGTGCGTAGTCTGGGCGTTATGGCGGATATGACCAAGTTGGAAGATATCGACAGTTTAACGGATTGGGCAAGAAAAGAGTTTGGCGGCCTGGATATCCTTATCAATAACGCCGGTGTGGGTAGTAATGAAAAAATTATGGATGCCGATGATGAAAAGTGGCAATATTATTGGGATCTGCATCTCATGGCGGCCGTAAGATTGTCACGTGCGGTTATCCCCTTTATGCGTCAGCGCGGCGGGGGAGTCATTATCAATAATTCTTCGATATGCGCCAAACAACCGCTGGGGTATGAGCCGATCTATAATGTGACCAAGGCTGCGCTGGTTATGTTTTCCAAATGTTTGGCGAATGAGGTAGTAGGGGATAATATCCGGGTTAATTGTATCAATCCCGGCTTGGTTTTAACGCCGGATTGGCGAAAAACCGCTACCCAACTAGGTCAAAAGGAAGGTATTACGCCGGACGCCTATCTGGATCGGATCGCCAGGGATAATGCGCCCATTGGCCGATTTGCCTCTCCCGAAGAACTGGCCGATTTCTTTGTCTTTCTGTGTTCGCCGCGCGCAAGTTATTGCGTGGGTTCAACTTATTATGTTGACGGCGGCTGGTTGAATGTTGTGGTATAATGATAAATCAGGTTTCAAAGTTAATCGGAGTCCGAAATGAAAGCGCTGGTTCTGGAAAAAAAGGGTGTTCTCGCCCTGCGTGATATTGACATCAAGGAAACATTAGGTCCGGAAGATGTACGCATAAAAATCCATACCGTCGGCATTTGCGGCAGCGATGTGCATTATTATCAGGATGGCGTTATCGGTGCTTTTGTTGTTCGGAAACCGATGGTTTTAGGACATGAGGCTTCCGGAACGGTCGTGGAAACGGGCCGCAACGTCACATCGCTTAAAAAAGGCGACCGGGTCTGTATGGAGCCGGGCATTCCCAATCCGATAAGTCGGGCCTCTCGTCAAGGCATCTATAATATGGACCCGGAGGTGCGCTTCTGGGCCACGCCGCCGATTCACGGGGTTTTGCGTGAGTCGGTGGTGCATCCGGCCGCACTAACTTACAAACTGCCTGACAACATCAGCTTCGGCGAAGGGGCCATGGTGGAACCTTTGGCCATTGGTATGCACGCCGCGACCAAGGCTCAAATCAAACCCGGTGATACTGCCGTGGTTATCGGTGCAGGAACCATCGGCGTCGTCACGGCCCTGTCCGCATTGGCTGGCGGCTGTAGTAAAATCATTTTGGCCGAAATTAAACAGGATAAGCTCGAATTGGCCTGTTCGCTGGGACCCATGATACCGGTCAATGTCCAAAAACAGAATTTGACCGAAGTTGTCATGGATTTGACCGATGGCTGGGGTGCGGATATTATTTTTGAGGCAAGCGGCAGTCCGGCGGCCGCCGAAAGTTTATTCGGGCCTCTATGCCCCGGCGGCCTGGTGGTTTATATTGGTTCGCCGGTCAAACCGGTTCCGCTCAATATCGGCTATGCTAACACCAAGGAAGCCTGCATTAAGACCATTTTTCGCTATGCACATGTCTATCCCCGGGCTATCGCCCTGATGGAATCTGGTAAAATCAATCTTAAACCGCTGATTACCGATACTTATGCATTTGCCGACAGTATCAAGGCGTTTGAGTATACCTGTAACATGAAGCCGTCCAGCATCAAAGTGCAAATCACCATGGAATCGTAGTTGGAAGGATTTTCCCTTTGGGCAAGGAACAGCATCACGAACGTGTCTGCGATATTCTGGTGGCCGGCGGCGGCATGGCCGGGGTCACCTGCGCTCTGGCGGCGGCTCGCAACGGCGCCAAGGTTATTCTGTGTCAGGACCGTGCCGTTTTGGGCGGCAATTCCTCATCGGAAATCCGCCTGCCGATTATGGGGGCCGATGTGTGCGGCAAACGCGGTGCGCTCCTGGAGGTTGAAGCACGCGAAGGCGGCATCCTCGAGGAAATCCGGCTGGAGAATGCTTACCGCAATCCCCAGCGCTGTCCCGAAATGTGGGATTTCACGCTTTTTGAGAAATGCCGTACAGAGCCCAATTTGGAACTTCTGCTAAATACGGCCGTGACCGGCGCGGATGTTGCCGATAACACCATTACCAAAGCCCATGCCGTTCGCATATCCACGGAAGACGCCTTTCATATCACCGCCCAAATTTATATCGATTGCACCGGTGATGGCCGTCTTGGCATCGAAGCCGGGGCAAAATATACCGAAGGGCGGGAGTCGCGCCGGGAGTACGATGAATCCAAAGCCCCGGAAACGGCGGATAATTACCGACTGGGCAGTTCCCTGCTTTTCATGGCGCGTGACATGGGCCATCCGGTGCGGTTTATTCCGCCGGCGTTTGCCCGGAAATTCACCGAAACGGACCTGCAGCAACGAACTCACAAGAACCTGGAATTCGGTTATTGGTGGATCGAATACGGCGGCACGCTGGACACCATCAAAGACAATGAACAGATTCGCGATGAGCTTCTGGCGATTATGATGGGCGTATGGGACCATATCAAAAACGGCGGCGATCATGGCGCGGAAAACTGGGCTCTGACATGGTTCGGGTTTACCCCCGGCAAGCGCGAGAGCCGTCGCTTTGTCGGCCGGTATCGACTCAAGCAAGGCGATATCGAGCAGGCCGTTGATTTTCCTGACACGATCGCTTATGGCGGCTGGGCCTTGGATATCCATCCACCACAAGGTATAGATGCGCCAAAAAACCATCCGGGCACCGTGGTTTTTAATGAATACATAAAACATCTTTTCGGTATTCCAATGCGCGCCTGTGTCAGCGCCAATATCAATAACCTGATGTTTGCCGGGCGTAATATTTCCGCCACCCATATCGCCTTTTCCGCCACCCGGGTGATGGGAACCTGCGCCGTGATCGGTCAGGGAGTGGGTACGGCCGGAGCTTTGGGCGTGGTTCAAAGTATTTCCCCCGCGGATATGGCCGGCAATAAAGCATTTATGAAACAGCTTCAGCAGCAATTATTGCATGATGATTGTTTTATCCCCGGCGTATCGAATCAGGATGAAAACGATTTGGCTCGAAAAGCTCATATTACCGCGTCAAGTTTTCAGGAAAATGGCGAACCCGTGAATATTATTTCCGGCGAAACCCGGGCGGTTCACGGTCCCCAAGGCGTTAAACGCGGTTTGACTCGACTGGGAACGCATCGCTGGATGAGCAAACCGGTCGAAGGATTCCCCGCCTGGATTCAACTGGAATGGCCCCGGCCGGTCGAGTTAAGCCGCGTTCAGCTTATTTTTGATACGGGTCTGTATCGCGCCTTGACACTATCGCATTATAGTAACTTCTATAATGCAGAAATGTACTGGTCGCCCCAACCGGAAACAGTAAAAGCTTACCACATCGAGTACGCTGCTGATGACGGCAAGATGATCAGGTTGGCCTCTGAACCTGAAAATTACCAGCGTCGTCGCGTGCATTGTTTTGAACGACTTAAAATAACTCGACTACGTCTTATTGTGAAATCAACCTGGGGACTCAATCACGCTCGTGTGATCGAGGTTCGTTGTTATGAAAAATAGTAATTATTTGACAATCGTAATGCTACCGATGGTTTTTGTGGTTATTTTCACACCATATTGTACTGTCTGGGCCGATAATCCCATCTATACCTCAATAACGGCGGATTCACAGTTACATCTTGACCGTTTCGAGCCCTATAAAATCCTCGATCACGATAAAATCGACACGGAAAGCCGTTGGGCCTCCGCTCGCCAACCGGCAACCCACTGGATTGCCTTTGCATTTCCCATCCCACTTACCATCGATAAGGTCCTGGTTTATTCCCAACCGGATCCCTATACCCTGCTTGATGCCCAGCTTCAGGTGGACTATGGCAGTGGCTGGCAGACCATCGCCAGTATCAACGATAACAGCGACGTGATTATCGAATTTAATTTTTCCGCCGTTACTACATCAAATATGCGCCTCTACATTACCGACTCCTGCGCATACGATGATACCGCCCGGCTTTATGAAATGGAGTTTTATCATGGGGCCGTTCTCCATCCCGCCATCGCCGAGGAATTTTTCTATGGTGACGCGAGCATGGTTATCCCCTTTCCCGCCGCAGCCCTGACCGCACCACCGCCGGGCAGTCGCAATGCCAACCTGATGCAACAGTATTTCGATTCGGTATTTTTTTGGGATGACATCGTACTCGACGCGTTTTTGCCTGTTCCCGGTCATCCCGACTGGGGTTATTACGGTCTGGCCGGCCATACCGAAGACGAACTTCGTCCGAATTGTTACGCCGCTATGGCCAATGCATTTCTTTCCGAAGTGCAACCTCCATCCGGAGCGCCCGATGCCGCCAGGCGCCAACGAATGCGTGACGACGCCATCGCGGTGCTGCGCTACCTCACGCAAGCCCATGTTTCCAATGGGGGCGTATGTGTGGATGGCTACCCCTGGGGTGATGCCTGGCAATCTGCGGCCTGGGCTAACGCAACCGCTTTGGCCGGTTGGATCATTTTCGACTACCTTGACGCTGATCTTAAACAGGCATTGATTAACATGATTGCGCACGAGGCCAACCGCTTCCTTACCCAGCCCCCCAAGAGCAGCGAATACGGCGATACCGGCGCTGAGGAAAACGCCTGGAACGCTCTCATTACCAGCCTGGCCTGTAATATGATGCCCACGCACCCGAATGCTGTCGGCTGGGATTGGGCCGCCAAGCGTTATATGTATAACACGTTTTCTGTAATTGCCGACCACAGTGATTCCACCATTGGTGATGACGGCCTGCCGATCAGTGAATGGGTGACCACCGTCAACACCCACCCTGATTTCACCGTCGAAAATCACAGCCTGGTTCACGTCGGTTACCTTAAAAACTCCCAGGGTTCCTTGATGGAAAATGCTGTGCATTATCCCTTAAGCGGACGCACCATTCCCGCCGCGGTCCTGCATCACATGCCCGAAACGTTCCACGTACTCACCCGCTGTATGAGTTGGGAAGGCGCAGCGATCTATTTTGGCGGCAACGACTGGAAAGTAATTCACACCCAACGTTCGGATATCAACATTTATACCCTCATGAGCATCTGGACGAACGATCCACTTGCGGCCTACATAGAGGATGTCGGTTTGGGTTATATTCTTGCCATCCAGCAGGTTGAGGGCGGCCACTACAGTTGCCGTCGTGATATGGAATACGATGGTGTTTGTGCAAGCCGTCTGATATCGTCATATCTCGCCCACGCCATGATGGGTGAAGGCGCCACGCCAATCAGTGAGAGTGAATTCAACGATCAAGTCAGCGGTGTTACTCATTTTGACTATGGTGAAGCCATTATTCATCGTACGCCGACCAAGTTTGTGTCTTTCACCTGGGGTCCCAAACGAATGGCCCTGGCTTATCCCGATAACGGCACTTGGGTGCTTTGGCCGCATTACGCCTCGTATCTGGGACAACTCAACGGCATAGATGCCTCGGAAGCCAACGCTTCACTCGAAACCTTTAACTTCGCGACGTATCCTGGCAGTTTCACAGCTACCGGCCGACTCAATCGTCTCGGCGGCAATCTTGCCCATGATTTCTTTTATGTTTCGTTGCCCGAAGACGTTGTTATTTATATCGAACGATTGACTTGCCAACCCGGTTACACCGTTACCAGCCGGGAAACCGGCATCATCGGCCATGAATACCCCTTGGGCGTCAACACCCGCACGCTCTATCACGAATCCGGCTCCACGGTGGTTGTGGGCGTCAGTACACCCGAACAGATTATTACCATTAATACCGATTGGTTTAATGTTGGCGATAAGGTTGGCTATGTTATCCGCCGCCAGGGGGGCCGTGATAATCTGGTGCGGTACCACGACTTCATTGACGGCGTAGGTCGGGTCCCCAAGCTGCAGGAATGGTTCAGTCTGGTGGGTGAGAACAATCCGAGTATTTGGGCTACCGGCGGCGACTGGGTTTGCATCGTGACGTTTTTAAACCAGCAATCCGCTCAAACCGCCGTGCAATCAACCCTGGTTGATTTTCAAGTGGATGGTGATATGGCTACCTGCACTATAGGTGAAATAGGTGTTCAAGTTGATTTCAGCCAATATACGACTACCTTTACCGGGACTCCGGATTGTGAAACCGGCCATTACCTTGCCGCCGATTTAAACCATAATTGTTATGTTGATTTTGAAGATGTGATAATCTTCCTGGAAAATTGGCTTAAATGTAATAGTGTTTTCGATCAGGATTGCTGGAATCAACCATAAAAGCTATTGCCGCCAGGATTTCTTCTACTTGACCTTTGGCATTAAGAGGGGTTTAATGCACACGTTGACAGGAGATATTAATGAAACTGGCGTTAGCGCAGATGAATCCGGTGGTGGGCGACATTCGGGCCAATACCGCTCGCATGACTGAGGTTATTTCCCAGGCGGCCGGGCGTGGGGCCGACTTAGTGGTTTTCAGCGAATTATCCGTGGTGGGGTATCCGCCCAAGGATTTGCTTCTCAAGCCGCGCTTTATCGATGACAATCGGCGGGCCGTGGATGAACTGGCCAAGTCATGTCGTGATTGTGGGGCAATGGTTGGTTTTGCCTGCCCCCATGAAGGAGCCACCGGCCTGAACCTGCATAACGCCGCGGCGCTTCTGGCCGAGGGGCGGGTAATACAGACATATTTCAAGCAGCTTTTACCGACGTATGATGTTTTTGATGAACGGCGTTATTTCGAGCCGGCCAAATCACCGCAAGTGGTGGAGTTTGGCGGTAAACGCATCGGTCTGACCATTTGCGAGGATATCTGGCAGGGACCCGAAGACACCGAACGGTCGCTGTATGACATTCGGCCGCTGGCGGAACTGTCTGATGCGGGTGTTGATCTGGTGGTGAACATGTCGGCATCGCCGTTTGTGCTGGGCAAGCCCGCTTTTCGCAGCCGTTGTTTCGGGGGGCATTGCCGTCGTTACAAGTTGCCTCTGGCCTACGTGAATCAGGTGGGCGGCAATGATGAACTGGTTTTCGATGGCAACAGTTGCTTCATCGACGGCGACGGCAAGGTTTTGGCTCAGGCCAGGGATTTTGCTGAAGATTTACTGCTGATCGATGTGGAAAATCCGTCCGCATCACGCTGCGAAATGCCGCGGGAAGGTATTGCTTCCGTCCATGCGGCGCTGGTGCTGGGGCTTCGAGATTATGTTCGCAAGTGTGGTTTTAAGCGCGTGGTCATCGGTCTCAGCGGCGGCATTGATTCGGCCGTGACCGCTGCTCTGGCCGTCCAGGCTCTGGGGCACAATAACGTCACCGGTGTCGCCATGCCCAGCCGCTATTCCAGCGACCACAGCCTCACCGACGCTGCGGCGCTGGCACGTAATCTGAATATCCGCTATCTGACCATCCCTATCGAACCGGCCCATGCGGCGATGGAGTCGATGCTTGCCGATGCCTTTACCGGCCGCGGCTCCGATATCACCGAGGAAAATATCCAGGCCCGTCTGCGGGGCAATATTCTTATGTCGCTGAGCAACAAATTCGGTTGCCTTCTGCTTACTACCGGCAACAAAAGCGAACTGGCCGTGGGCTACTGCACCCTCTACGGCGATATGGCCGGCGGGCTGGCGGTGATCAGCGATGTGCCCAAAACGATGATTTACGAGCTGGCCCGGTTCATCAATCGCGATGGTGAGTTGATTCCCCAATCGAGTATCACTAAACCACCCTCTGCTGAATTGAAACCCAATCAAACCGATCAGGATTCCCTGCCGCCGTATGAAATTCTCGATGAAATTCTTCGCCGCTACGTGGAGCAGGAACAATCTCGCGATAAAATCGTCGCCGACGGCTTTGACGATGCGACGGTCGCCCGTGTCATCAACCTGGTGGACCGCAGCGAATACAAACGCAAACAGGCGGCCCCCGGCCTCAAAGTCACCAGCCGCGCCTTCGGCTTCGGCCGCCGTATGCCCATCGCCCAGAATTACCGCTAGATTATGAAGCGCTGGATTGCATCATTATGCACTTAATCGCTAATATCGGTGGCTGATACTGATTCATCAGCATTAATGGTAAATTTGATACGAACACCCCAACCATTTGTTATGTAGCAACTCATCGTATGTTCATATGATGTTGTATTGTTTGTGGCGCGAAAGGTAAGTTGTTCGTCATCATGTTTGGCCCAAAACCAACATTGTTTTGTTTTACCGGGTGGAATAGATATTATTTTTTCAACACAACCTCCGCCGGAGATGCTTACATTATTGATAGTATGTTTCGTGGCGTTATGCACAAAGATCGCACAACAACTTTCAATTGTCATGGCGGTAAGAAAAACCCCGCCCGCGACCAAAAAATTCAAGACGTATAAACCGACACACAGTAAAATTTTTCGTTTTAGCTTGTAGGGTGTAATATCCGGTATGCGCATCCTCCGCCAATAGTAATACGCTAACGCAAGAAAACCGAGCGTCACAGCGGCTACACCGCCGCAAATGGTGAATGCTCCGGCCAGCATTAACCAATCCCATCGGGTCGCCAGCCAAAGTAGAAATATCACAATACCGATAATTAATGGTATAAAACCAAATATAAGTGCTATACGATAGACTCGATTCATTGTTAGACCCTTTTGAATTGGTTAAAATATACCAACCATCCATTTATAGCTTAAGATGTACATGTTTTACGTCGGATATGCAGGTAAGTTCACGTAAAAACCAGCCTGGGAAATAAATTACACTTTGCTGATAGTTTGCGATAAGCTGAATTTCCGAGTAAGGAGAAGAACTTTCGCCGTAAATTTGTTGCATATCCTCTTTGTTTTTGGTAAATTATATGTTAAACCATCGGGATGAATCCCAGTGGCAGGAGGCTCTTGGGAGATGCTTATTTTCACCTAACCAAAGGCCTGTCAAGAGGTTATGTCGATGAAGTATGCACAAAAGGAGAAAGTTATGTTGAAACAAAACCTGTTTTTGGGATTACTGGGCCTTATGTTCCTGAC
>JAFGBA010000050.1 GCA_016933395.1 Sedimentisphaerales bacterium
AATACCGATGGTCGTCGGAGTATCTTGTTCGGTGGTCATAAATGCCCCTTCATCCATCGTTACTTCCGGCGCCTGGTTATAGCACGGATTGCCGGGATTGACAAAACTTTCGCCGTCAAAGACGTTGATTGAGTCCACCCACATGGTGGGTTGTTCGGTTGCGTTATTGCCGCAGAAAGCAAAGAAACAATCCAGCGTGCTATCCGTATCGACTCGATATCCGAAAACATCAATGCCGCCCGAGGAGAGCCGGTCCGTCTCGGTGGCGTCCGCCACACCCTGGTTCATGTATAGTTTGATTTGTTTATTCGCATGATCGACCATCATCCAGAGGTTATACCAATCATCGACATTAATTGTCCCCAGGGAAAATGAAGTACTGCCTTCCCTTACATACATTCCATACGATGTGTTAAAGCCTATCTGAGGGCGGAAATTACCCCAGGTGTTTGGGGCGTCCACATCCGTCAGGCCGATGGCGTAATTTAAGACGCTGGCGGCGCTGGCGCTGGCGCGAAATTTAAAGAAAAGGGTTTTAGTCTGGCCGTTCTCAATGGCCGTACTTCCCGACAGAACGCCGTAAACGCCCGGGGTTGGCGTTCCTGCGGTTTCCTGCAACGAGAGCACTTGGTTTTCAGCGTCTTCTTCGGCAATCACACCATTATCAGCGGGGCCGACATTTTCCCAGATTTCGGTGACGGTTCCCACTGGTCCGGCGGCGTAACTTTCGAAATCATCCACCAGCATGGCCTGTGCTCCCCCGATTGCCAACAGAACCGCCACAAACGCAAACGTCATTTGCTTCTTCATGGTTTACTTCTCCTGATAAATAACCTGTTTGAATATTGAGGGCTATTCCCTCCAAAAAGAAATTAGGTAAACATATTTCTCTCATTTGCTTTATTGTCGATTGTTTCTCCTTCCTGTTTTTCGCGATCGGGTTAAAAAGAGCACGGGGGGAGACGGCCTGTCTTGCCTCCCGCTCCGCGCTAAATAAGCCACTAATAAAAATTCAGCTTTTGGACGCTATCTTCGTCAAATTTAGCGGCGACGACGAATCAAGCCCAGACCGCCCAGGCCCAGCAGCACCAACGTTGCCGGTTCCGGGACGGGATAAGAGAGATCAGTACCATCCATCATGTACATATTGTCAAAATACATGCTGGGTGTGTTTTCATTACCCCCAGCATAAACATAAAGGCGGTCCAGCGTTTCGGTTGTGCCCACTCGATACCCGAAAGTATCTTTTTCGCCTGATGAGAGTCTATCATCTTCGGTGGCCGCCACGGTGGTTTGGTTCATGTACACCTTAATCTGCTGGTTGGCATGGTCAAGCACCATCCAAAGGTTATACCACTCGTATTCATCAAGGGTCGCCACGGTAAATTTTGTACTGCCTACCCTTATGTGCATATCATTGGAAGAATTGAAACCTATCTGAGGGCGATAGTCATTCCATTCGTCCGGCTCATTCACATCCGTCAGTCCGATCGCGAAATTTAAATAGCTTTCGTCAACGGTGTCGGCATAAAACTGGAAGAAGAGGGTTTTGGTCTCGGTGTTTTCGATGTCCGCATCAGCCGCCAGAACATCGTAAACGGCCGCAGAGCCTGACGCCGGCGCCTGCAGCGAAAGCACTTGGTTATTGGCGTTCTCGGCGGCAATGGTGCCATCAGAGGTGCCTTCGTTGGTAAAAACATTTTTCCATGTTGTGGTGACGGTATCCACCAAACCGGTTTCATAGCTCTCGAAATTATCCACGATAACGGCTTGGGTCGCGGCGCTCATTAGCAAAACCGCGGCGAATACAGTTACAACACTAACTACTTTCATCCTTTTCATTATTCCTTCTCCTTTTGGAAAATTTCCCAAAATACTTACATTAGTTACTTACATCTATCACACACCATGGGTTACGCCATACACATACCTCCATTAAACAAACCTAAAATTCACCATCCTTCATTACACATACGTTCTCACACACGTTCATACACATTCAGGGCCGCAGACGAGATAGTATTTGTAAATACAAGCCCGGAATGTCGCCCGGTCTTCCTCCGGGATTTTCCCATAACACCGGATCAAAAGCGTCATCGTTATTTGACCAGATGACATGCATGTCTCCAAACAGCGCATTCAGGCCTGATGCTTCGTCGTGCTTTTGAAAGGGCAGGCTCTTAAGATCGTAAATCAAATCGGTCAACAGCGAGTAATTTGCGGATAAATCGGACAATTTATCCGTGTACATGGGAAATTCACCCGGGAAAAATCCAAGGTTGGTCGGCCTCCATCTTTTGTTTTTGCTTTGGGGATAATAATTGTAAGAAATGCGGGTGAGCCATCTTTTTGGAATCGGCCAGGGATATCCGGGCTGATGGTAGGTTTCATACATATAAACGGCGATGGTGTCCCCCTGACCGTTGATTATCTCATTGCTTGCACGCAGACCGGGGCAATAGAAAATTTCCGGATCGTTAATCGTTTTGTTCAGATAAAGAGACGCCAAATTATAGTTGCCGATAATATCATCATAGGGAGGATTGTTGTCTGCAAATTCGAACGCAACGTATGAAACCCATGGAGCAGGAGCTTCTGTGGCGCTGCTTACTCCTTTACGGCAGGGTTCGAGGACGTGATCTTCGTTTTCCGCGGCGTATGCCGCAATGGCTACGCCTAACTGATGCATATGGACGGCATCCTTTGTTTTCCTGGCTTGTTCCCTTGCCTGACTCAAAGCCGGTAATAAAATTGACACCAGCAGAGCGATAATGGAAACAACAACCAATAACTCAATGAGAGTGAATCCGTCTCGCTTTGAAACAATTTTTTTTTCAATCATGGCAAATTTTCCTCATCCGGACTTCAGTGAATTGTCCTTCATAATTGAAATATGGATGAGCCTTAAAATGGTTTTCCTGCCTCGTACATCTGTCGAATTTCCTCTTCAGATAAAATACGCCGGAATATAGCAACTTCGTCAATAACACCATTAAATCGGCAATAATAAAAATCATTGTTAAGCTCTTCGGGCATGGCGCCGATCACCAGGTCCGCAATAACAACTGGTTTGTTGGTTACATACGGTTGTATGTCAAATAACCGTCCGTTCGCATAAAATCGCACTTCGTAATTATCGTGAGTCACTACTAACTGGACCCATTCCTGAGATACGAGCAAACTTTGCTCGGGTTGTTTTCTTCCCCCGGTTTTTGCTTCTTCCTTATAACGACAATATTCCATCCGCTTGGGCCGTTCCGGCAAATCGCTGCCGGGAGGATTTTCACCTAACCAGCCAAATTGATAATTAACATCGTATAATCGGCG
>JAFGBA010000051.1 GCA_016933395.1 Sedimentisphaerales bacterium
ACATCAATTTTACCTCCATCACGATTGTATTTGACGGCATTACTAACAAGATTGTTAAAGATAATCTCCAATTCGCCAACATCGCCGTAAAGAGAAAGATCATCAGCAGCACGCAGATTCAAGGAAATGCCGCGTTTTTGGGCTTCAAGTTGTACGGCTTCAAAGGCCCGCCAGGCCAGTCCCGGAAGATGAACGCAGGTAAATTCACGGCTCTTCTGACCGGATTCAATGCGGGTCAGATCCAACAAATCGAAGATTAATTTTCGCATACCCCCCATACGAATAATGCAACGTTCAATGACATTATCATAATCACTGAGTCGCTCGCCGGCAGCGCGTTGCTGCATGATGTTGAGATATCCCTCCACCGCGGCCAGCGGACTCTTGAGTTCATGGGCAAGCACACTGATAAATTCAAAACGCACCTGCCGCTTTTCCTGGGCAAGCTTACGAGCTTGTCGTCCCACCACCAGACTTTCGGCGGCCTTGCGAATGGTGGCCTTGAGTTCAGCCGGCGTAAAGGGCTTGGCGAGAAAATCGTATGCGCCCTGCTTGATGGCGGTCACGGCCGTCTCCAGCGATGCATAAGCCGTAATCATGATGGTAAGCATATGGTCCTGCTGTCCCGCTTTGATGTGATCAAGCACCTCCAGCCCGCTCATACCGCCCATTTTGTGATCCAGTAGCAGAATGTCGGGGCGACCGGCGGCGATCATTTCCAAGGCCTGCTCGCCGCTTTCGGCCATATTAACACGAAATCCCACCTCCGTTTGTACATCGGGCAGGGAGATAACGGCGTCGTTGAGCGATCGTTGTACGCCCAGACGCATGCCCGGTTCATCATCGACCACCAGCACTTGCAGATATTCCACGAATAAATTCCTTCTGATGGCGCTGCTCACGCCGTTAAACGTTCGATTTCCCGCATTAATTGTTCAAACCGCACCGGTTTATTAAGCATCACATCCGCCTTGATCCATTGGCGTTCCTCGGCCGTGGCGGCGTCGAACTCCAAACCGGTTTCGCCGGCCACGGCCGTAACAAGAATAACGGGAACAGAAGCATCTTTTTTCTTGATATGATAGCATAGAGCAAAACCTCCGTCGGCGTTTTCCATCATCAGGTCGCAAATCACCACATCAGGACGCCTTTGGGCGAATTTTTCCTCGCCTTCTTTTTGGCTTTCGGCGGTGACAACGTCGAAATTGGCGTTTTCCAACAGAATTTTCTGCTGCGTCAAAAAATCCACGTCGTCATCGATAAGTAAAACTGTTTTTTTCATTCCTTCACCTGTTTCAATCACATGTTTTTTTGTTAGCAATGTTGCTTTTCTTCATTTTGTTTATGCCGACTCACGATTTTGGCCGCGCCGCGGCAGCCGGATGATAAATGTCGTACCGGTTGGTCCGGCGTCGCGGTCTGCGTTGCTTTCGACACGGATGTCGCCGCGATGCATTTTTATGATGCCGTAGGTTACCGCCAGCCCCAGGCCGGTTCCCGAACCCACCTGTTTTGTAGTAAAGAACGGTTCGAATAGCTTGGCCAGATTCTCGCGCGGAATACCCACGCCGGTGTCGGTAATGCGCACCTCCAGCGTAGCGTCGTCACCGGCGACGCCAAGGGTCAAACGTCCTCCGTTGGGCATAGCGGACTGGGCATTGTTAATAAGGTTGCTGAACACCTGAATCATTTGATCCGGATCAATATCAACGGCGGCGTCGTTCACCTGGCGCATCACGTGAATCGAAATCGTCGGCGGCAGATAGGTTGTTTTTACCACGCGATCCAGCAGTTCGCTCATGTCGATACGCTGCAGAACAACTTTATTTTGTCGGGCAAAATGCAACAGTCCGGCGACAATTTTCTTACATCGATCCGCCTGATCCACCACCATCTGTAAATCATTTTTAAGTTGAGGATTATTCCCATGCTGTTCCAGCAGCAAGTGAGCGTACATCAAAACCACACCCAGCGGATTATTAACCTCGTGGGCGATGCCGGCGGCCAGTTGCCCCATGCTGGCGAGTTTTTCTGATTGCATCAACTGCGCCTGCGTGTTGCGTAATTGTTCGTTACTCTGGCCCAGTTCGTTTATAGTGTTGCGCAACTGTTCGATGGTGTAAGGCAGGCACATTTCACTTTCGGCCAATCCCTTAAAAATGGCAATGGCGTGTTCGCGGCACGTATCGTAACCACAGGCGCCGCAATTAAGCTCGTCTTCCAGTTGGAATTTGCCCATACGCGCCATAATCTGGCTGATTTCTTCCTCAAAAGGAACCCGCAAACGCTGATCGTTGGCGACAAACGACCGACTTAAGTTCAGAGTATCCCACGACGATAAATCCTCCGGACGTTTTCGGGCGGGATCCTGAAGCCGGCGCCGTGCATAGGCGCTGACGCGGCCTCGACGATTGAACAAGGGAACCGTCGTCGTCATACCGGCGCCCATGATGCAGCCATTGCAACAAAGCACTTCCAGAAATTTGGCGTCCAAATCACCGTCGGCAAATTCCTTGACGGCCTCGACGAAATTACTGCGCCCGTCGGTAGTCACCACCGATCCGCTGATTAGATCTTCAGGAATGTCCGCCGCTTGCAACAATCCCCTGCTGATGGGAAACAGCGTCCCCAAACCCGCGTAAGGCGGATCGAAATCGGAGGGTTGAATCGTATCGGCGGTGATGCGCCGCTGGGCGAACAACGTTCGTAATTCGGCAAAAGTTAGAACTTCGTTGATTTCTTCGATAACCTGTTCCCCGCCGGCTTCACATTTTTTGGCGATGCACGGACCGATAAAGACAATTTTTAATTCCCGCCCGTGTAAAACGCGCAAAGCACGCGCAGATGCAATCATGGGCGATACAATCGGCGCCAGCGAATTCACCAGTTCAGGAAAATATTTTTCCACATAACTGATAATCGCCGGACAAGGCGTGGAAATATAACGTTTTTTCCCATCGGACGCCGCCAGCAGTTTATAATATTGGTTGGCGACGAGGTCCGCACCGAAAGCCACTTCATGAACAATATCAAATCCCAGCGATCGCAACATGCCTACGAAAATCTGATAATCGTATGAACTGAATTCCGCCGGAAACGAAGGCGCAACGCATGCGGCAACCCGGCAGGATCCGTCCAGCAGCGATTCAACCTGGGGGATGCTGCTGACAACCTGCTTGGCGTTTTGGCTGCATACGCGAACACAATTACCGCAGTTAATGCAGCGCTCGGGAATAATCTCGGCCTGTCCTTCAACGATACGGATCGCTTTGGCCGGGCACTCACGCACGCACGTGTAACACAACCGGCAGCGG
Organism: Sedimentisphaerales bacterium; assembly: GCA_016933395.1. Lineage (GTDB taxonomy): Bacteria > Planctomycetota > Phycisphaerae > Sedimentisphaerales > SM23-30 > JAFGBA01. The sequence continues at coordinate 3,315 of JAFGBA010000051.1, forward strand.
TCTTTTATGGTTCGGATGTATGACGTATCCGCCTGCATAAGTTTCGTTCATTACCTTAAATTACTCCCGCGCGGGTTAGGCCGCGGGATCAGCCCACAGTTAAAGCTGTGGATTCATTTCACCAATCTATCACAATACCGCCTCACGAAGAGCATAATGTGTATGAAGCAGTTTATGGCTTTTTTCTCCCAGCGGCTCGCCCAGTACTTCATTATAAAGGCGCTGAACTTCCGTGTTACGATGCGAAAATTGTACATGCTCATCACGGTCAATGGCGTAAAGGGCATGCATCCGCGCCTGAACCGCCTGCGGATCAACACCCGGCACCTGCCCGCCGCCGGCAATGCAGCCGCCGGGACACGTCATCACCTCAATAAAATGCAAATCGCTTCGACCGCGTTTAATCTCTTCCAGTAATTTTCGCGCTTCGCCTAATCCGCCAACCACGGCGACGCCTATGTTCAGATCGCCGATGGTGATACTCGCTTCTTTGCGGTTTTTCATCCCGCGCAAAGCTGAAATTTTCGGGTCCGGCATATCTTCGCCTGTAAGGAGATAAAATGCCGTACGCACGGCCGCCTCCATCACGCCGCCGGTAGCGCCAAATAATTTTCCCGCCGTGCTGCGCTGCCCAAAAGGCGAATCCGCAGCGCTGGGAGCCAGGGCGTTCAAAGCCAGTCCTTTCATACGTATTATTCGCGCCAGTTCCCGAGTTGTTAACACGGCGTCAACATCGGAAACTCCCCTGTTCATCATTTCCGGACGCTGAGCCTCAAACTTTTTGGCTGTGCATGGCATAATCGACACGGAAAAGATGCGTTTGTCACCTATATTTTCATATTGAGGCAAAATCGACTTGACAACCGCACCCATCATTTGCTGGGGGCTTTTGCAACTGCTTAGGTTACCGATGAAATCCGGGTAAAACTGCTCCACAAATTTAATCCAACCGGGCGAGCAACTGGTCATCATCGGCAATATCCCACCTGTTTTGATGCGGTGCACCAGTTCACCGGCTTCTTCCATAATCGTCAGGTCGGCCGTGAAAGAGGTTTCATAAACGCGGTCGAAACCTATCATCCGCAGCGCCGTGGTCATCACTCCGTCAATATCGAGGCCCGGCTTCATGCCCAGGGCCTCCGCCAACGTTACCGACACCGCCGGAGCGTGCTGGACAACGACGAATAGATCAGGGTCGCTAATGGCGTTGAGCACTTCTTTGATATGGCTCTGCTCGCGCAGCGCACCGGTCGGACAAACCATGACGCATTGACCACAGTTAATGCAACTGCTGACATTAAGCCCCAGCTTGAAGGCCGTACCCACCACGGTTTTGCTGCCGCGACCGGTGAAATCCAGCGCCGATACGCCCTGAATCTCCTCGCACACCCGCACGCATCGGCCGCATAAAATGCATTTGGCCGGATCACGCACTATCGCCGGGCTGGACGTGTCAATATGATGGCTGTCCTTGTTGCCGGCGTAACGACGTTCACGCACGCCCAGCTCTTCAGCCAGTTGCTGCAATTCACAGTTGCCGTTGCGAACACAATACAGGCAATCATCAGGATGATTGCTCAATAACAATTCGACAATGGTTTTGCGCGCCCGCAATACGCGCGGCGAATGGGTTTTGATTATCATGCCGTCAGCCGCGGGATACGCGCAACTGGGAATCAGAGTACGCTGTCCCTCAACTTCCACAACGCACATGCGACAAGCCCCCGTAGGAAACAAATCGGCCATGTGGCACAGCGTCGGCACGTTCACGCCCTCCCGACGCAACACTTCCAGTATCATTTCACCGTCCTGTGCCTGCACCAGCCTTCCGTTGATTTGCAATTCCATATTTACTCGCTTTCAGCCTTTATATTCCCGTCCATTCAAATTTTTCAGTATTATTTTGCGAAACCATACATAATTCCTGTCGTCAAACCGCCATAACCGCCTTGAACTTGCAGACATCCACACAACTGCCGCAAGCGATGCACTTATCGGGAATAATATAATGGGGACTCTTGGGTGCTCCCATGATCGCACCCACCGGGCACTTACTGGCGCACAGGGTGCATCCCTTGCAGGCGTCGGCCTTAATGGTATATGTCAATAATTCCTTGCAAGCCGCGGCCGGGCAATGTCGCTCGTAGATATGCGCCTCATATTCATCGCGGAACCATCGCAGTGTGCTCAGCACCGGATTGGGCGCGGTCTGGCCCA
>JAFGBA010000334.1 GCA_016933395.1 Sedimentisphaerales bacterium
AAATGTAGTGAAGACTTTTACCAGAAATCGCCCTTGACGCTATCGCGAAGGCTGTTTCGAACTTCTAACTGCGTAACTTGGGCTAATTCATCGCGATCTTATAACGTATTTTGGGGTAAGGAATTAGATAAATTTTCTACCGGGAGAAATAAGCTTGCTTTTTTTATCCGCAAGGCCATAATACTTGTTTTTGGTAATTTCCAGGAGAAATAAACGTGTACGCGATAATCGAAGACGGCGGTAAACAATATAAAGTGGAGCAGGGCAGCGCCCTCTGTGTCGAAGTTCGTGATTTGGCCGAGGGCCAGACGGAAGTTGAATTTGACAAGGTATTGTTCGTCCGAGATGACCAGGGCGTCCAAATCGGCAATCCTTATCTGAAGGGCGCTAAAGTCACCGCCAAAATCAGTGGCCAAGCGGCCGGGCCGAAGGTCCACCCCATGAAATTCCGCCGGCGTAAGAATTCCAAGAGCCGCACCGGCCACCGCCAGAAATACCTGGATGTGGAGATTACGGCCATCACCCGGTAAATAGCCGCATTTCAGGTGTACGAACTATCCAGCCCGATTATCCTTACTAATTATAAGGTAATCGGGCTTTTTTCAGGGAAAACACGGTTAAGGACCGTTATATTTGAAGGTTAGATAAGTTTTTGGCCGCGGTCCCAGGCGGCGGCATTTGGCAGGCAGGAGGCCTGGTCATGGACATGTTACTGCTGGAAACCTGCAACCTTGTCAAGCGGTACAGCGGCCGCAGGGTGGTCGATCAGGTATCAATCACGGTCCATGAGCGCGAGATAGTCGGCCTGCTGGGGCGCAATGGGGCAGGCAAAACAACTACGTTTCGTATGAGTATAGGTATGGTCACACCGGACGAAGGCAGCGTTATCTTCGAAGGCCGGGATATTACCAAACTGGCCATGTACAAGCGAGCACGACTGGGGATGGGCTATTTATCGCAGGAACCCAGTGTTTTTCAAAGGCTTACGGTTGAAAAAAACCTCTGGGCCATCCTGGAAACCATGAATCTCACCCGCCGCACCCGTCGTCGTCGTACCGATGAACTTATTGACCAGTTTGGGCTGACCACAGTACGCCATTCTCAAGCAAGGTTCCTCAGCGGCGGTGAACGACGTAAACTGGAAATCGCCCGCGCCTTGGTCACCAATCCCTCGCTTATCTTGCTGGACGAGCCGTTCAGCGGCGTCGATCCCATCGCCGTGGAGGATTTGCAAAACGAGATTCGACGGCTTCAGGATAGTGGCATCAGTATCCTGGTTACCGATCATAACGTTGAACGCACCCTGGAAGTGGTCGATAGGGCGTATATTATTCACGAAGGTAAGGTTTTAGCCTGCGGTGAGCCGAAACAATTAATAAAAGACCCCGTAGTGCGAAAAACCTATCTGGGGCATACGTTTCGAGGCGACGAGTTCGATGAGAGTTAGGGTATGTGGGACGCCATCGTACGATATGTTAAATATATTTTTGAAAACTATGATCCAAGGTCAGTAGCGCTGGAATGGCTGCTGATTGGAATCGTGGTGTATTCCGTCGTGCGGTTCTTGCGCGGTACGGGAGGGGAGCGGCTATTTAAGGGGATTATCGTCCTGGTGTTGGGTTTTTGGGCGATAACGCTGCTTAAAGACCGGCTGGGACTGGCGCGGATCGACTTTTTGTATGGTAAGTTTTTGGTGGGCTTATTGATCATTGCGGCGGTGGCGTTCCAGCCGGAATTGCGTAGGGGACTTATGCGGCTGGGCGGCGCTCATTTCGGGCGTAACGCCATACCGGAAATGGCCGGAGTTATCGAGCAAATCGTCGATGCAGCCGCAACTTTGAGCCGGACCCAGATTGGCGCCCTGATCGCCCTGGAGCGGGAAGTGAAATTGGGTGACTTTATCACCACGGGCACGCGAATTGATTCGGAAGTCACCGCCAATCTGCTACATACGATTTTCTGGCCCGGTTCACCCCTGCATGACATGGGTGTGATTATCCGCGGTACGCGACTTGCAGCAGCCGGGGTGCAGTTTCCACTGGCTGAACACGGCGATTTCGACCGTACATTGGGATCGCGCCATAGAGCCGCGATTGGTTTGAGTCGGGAAAGCGATGCAGTCATCGTGGTTATCAGCGAAGAAACAGGCAATATCGGACTGGCGGTGGATGGCAAGCTGGCTCGATTTTTGACGGTGGAACAATTGCGCCAGCAGTTGTTGGATCGAATGATGCCTTTAGTGGCGGGAAAAAAAGGCACTAAATCCCAAACGGCCAACCCGGTGAAATCCAAACAGGAGTCTGCCTGATGTGGCGGTCCAGGATTAAAACCTTCTTAATGGTATTGTTGATGAGCGGATTCATCTGGGTATTGGCCGAGAGGCAAAAGACCCAGTCCGATGAAGTGGAAGTGCGCGTTTTATTACCGGTCGTTCGTAACGATAAATTTTATGAATACCTTGATGATAACGGCGTTGTTATGCCGGATCGTGCGCAGACGGTTCGGTTACAGGTGGAAGGCCCTGTGGGCGTAATTCAGAAAGTAAAAAATCCAAGTGTGCCCATCATCGAAAAGGAAATTCCTCCTTTGCCCAAGGATACACAGCAGTACGCATTTGGGGTGGTAAAAGAGATATTTGAAGGCAGTTTAAGCGTAGAGGATGGGGGCGGAGTCTTAAACGTGCAGAATGCCGTTCCGCCGACGTTGACGGTGCGCGAGTACACATTGGTCAAACGCAGTGTGCCGGTCGTGGTGCGAAGCCGTCCCGATGGCAATGTGCTCAGCGCAGAAATCCTTCTTCCGGCCACATTGGAAGCGATGTGTTTGGCGGTGCAACCGGAAGAGGCGACCGTTTGGCTGACGCAGGAGCAGCAGCGTCAGGCGTTAAATCAACAATTGAAAGTTCCGGCCGAAATACGCATCGGTAATGTGACTATCAGTGAACACCCCGTGGAGATTAAATTAGTACAGGCTGCGGCGATGAAACCTGTGGAGATTCGTCCCAAATTAGGGGTTTTACGACCCGCCCGGAACTGGCCGTTCAAACTGGTGATCGACTCTAAAGAATTTGAAAGGCCGGATTTGACCGATCCCATTCTTGTTCGCGGCTCGACGGCAGCGGTGAAAGCCTATCAAGATATTCCTTACCACCTGTTATTAACAGTGAGGGGGGATGAAGAAATTGGTAAAACAACAACCGGTCCTTTGGGGTATTATATCCCTGAAAACCTTCGTAGTGACTTGTCGATAGAAAATACCGACAAGTATCGTAATCGTACGATAAATTACCGGCTGGAGGCGGTCGAAACGCCGCCGGCGTCAAATTAAAGTTGGCGGGGGATATGTCCGATAATAATCAAGCGGGCATGAACTGCGCGCTTTAAATTTAAGTTTAAGGACAGCCCATGGCGGATGTACTTGACCAAAATGAAATAGACGCCCTATTACAGGCCGTGGCCGGGGGCGAGCTGGAGAGTGGCGGTGGGGACGCTGCCGGAGGCGGGCCGGAGGGCATTAAACCACAAGTCGAAGTTCGCACGTATGACTTTAAACGCCCTGAACGTGTTAGTAAGGATCAGATGAGGGCTTTAGAGGGCCTGCATGAGCGCTTCGCTCGCAACTTTGGCGCCGCCTTAAGCGGTTATTTACGGACCATTATCGAAGTCAAAGTGCGCAGCACGGAACAGCTTACCTACGCGGAATTTACCTATTCCCTGCCGGTTCCGACGTCGTTTTCGCTTTTAAGCGTTACGCCGCTGGAGGGGCAAATATGTCTGGAAATCAGTCCCTTGATTATTTACCCGGTAATCGATCGTATGTTAGGGGGTAGCAATGCGGAGCTTTACATCCCTCAGCGGCCTTTGACCCACATAGAACAGCGTTTAGCGAATCGAATTCTCGAGCGCGCCTTGTCGAATCTGGCTGAAGCGTGGAGCAATATTGCCGAAGTGGAATTCGAGGTGGTGCAAAGCGAATCAAATCCACAACTTGTGCAGGTGGTTGCGCCAAATGAAGTTGTGGTGGTTATCGGTTTTGAAATTAAAATGGGTAACCGCAGTGGTTCAATGAGTTTATGCTTTCCTTATACCGTAATCGAACCGGTCATTGGTCGCTTGACCAGTCAGGATTGGTTTAGCTATCGACGTAAAGGCGACCAGGCCGGACACAGGGCGTCGATTATGGAAAATCTCCGCGAAGCCAAATTGAAAACGCGCGCTTATCTGGCCCAAACCAGTATCCGAGTGGCGGACCTGGTGGCGTTGCAGAAGGGTGACATTCTTCGCACAAAAAAGGAAGCGGAGGCGGAATTGATATTTCAGGTTGAGGGAAAAAGCAAGTTTGCCGGCAAAATTGGTCAATTTCGCGGCAATCGCGCTTTTCGTATTACTCGCACCGCCAAACCCGGCGAAAAAATTTGAGCGTGTATCTTTACTCCAGATCTAAAGTCCAAAGGAGGGATTTTTGCGTCAAAAACACCCTGAATTCAAACCTTGACAGACTTACCGAGATATACTATACTAATCTTAACATCAATTCGCAAAGAGAGTTACGTATTCGCACCCGAAGGATTCCGGGTATAAGCAAGACAGGAGAGCGGCCATGCAGGAAGCCAGTCCAACTATCGCTTTACGCAATCGCGGCCAGGTGACCATCGTGGAATTATTGCCCGAGGAGATTCTTGATGAGAGCGTAATCGCCCATGTTGAAGAATCGCTTTCAAGTATTGCCGACGATATGGCTCCGGTTCATATGTTGCTATGTTTTACGCATGTGCGGCATATGAGCAGTGGCGCTTTGGGGGTTTTAAACCGGCTGAAAAGCCATATAGAGAAAACCGGGGGAAGCCTGAAATTGGCGAATCTTCGCGATGGATTACAAGAGGTGTTCCGAATCACGCAGTTAAATCGGATATTTGAAATTTATCCCGACCATAACACCGCCTTGGCTAGTTATGATTGAAAACAAGGGGCGCATAACCAGGCCATGAAGTTTCCAAAACCGGTGATCGGCATCACGGGCGGCATCGGATCCGGTAAAAGTACGGTATCCCGTGAATTTGCGCGGCTGGGGTGTGCGGTTATCGATGCCGATCAGATAAATCACGAAGTTTTGGAGCTTCCGGCCGTAAAAGCGAAACTTCGGGAATGGTGGGGGGAGGGGATATTTACTTCGGCGGGAAATATTGATCGAAAGGCCTTGGGCCTGATAGTTTGGGCCGACCATGAGGCTATGCGTCGGTTGACGGCGCTGACACATCCGGAGATTTTGCAGCGGCAGGGAGCGTTACTTAAGCAATATCAGGAAGATACGGCTATTTCCGGGGTGATTTTGGATGTTCCTTTATTGTTTGAAATTGGCTGGGATAAGTATTGTGATGCCGTGATTTTTGTAGACGCACCTGAGTCGTTACGTTTGGAACGTCTGAAAAAGCGGGGATTTAACCAAAAATCATTAAAAAAAGCAGAAAATTTGCAATTCTCTCTGGACAAGAAGGCCAAAATGTCCGATTATACAGTACGCAACAACTCTGGTTTCCCCGAGCTGACCATCCAGGTTGAGAAAATTTTCTCCTCGGTGCGGGCGAATAAGCCACCGGAAAAATAGGCAGTCCCAAGGCAGGGCAGGCTCAAACCGGTGAACCTGATTGTTGGGGGTGGAATGCGACAAGATATTGATACAAACGCCAATTTCCGGGTCGGACTTCACGCCGAGTCTTCCGTACGATACTAAGGTGTTTATAACGGCGGGTATGGTTACGGCCGGATTGGGTGAGTGGTTTTTTAGTATGAAATGAATACTTAGAAGGAGAGTTGTATATGGCTAAGGCCAGTACCAAAAAGTCAACCAAGAAAAAGACCAAAAAGACCTCCTCGGCGGCCACCGAGGTGCTCGATTTTGACTCCGAGGAAGCAGAGGGAGAATCCGCACAATTAACGGCGGTAAAAGAAGAACCCCCCAAGGAAACTTCGTCCAAAAAGTCGCTCGACGATGAAACCCACGCCAAGTATGAAGAAGTAAAACGTGGGGAACTTCATATAACCGATCTCCAGCGGATGACGGCGGATGAGTTGCATAAGCTGGCGAAAGATGAAGGATTGATGGAGTACACCGGGCTGAAAAAGCAGGATCTGATCTTCAAGATTCTTAAAGAACGGATTCGTCAAAACGGCCTGATGTATGGCGAAGGCGTGCTGGAATTGCTGCCCGATGGTTTTGGTTTTTTACGCAGTCCTGATTACAATTACCTGCCCTGTCCGGATGATATTTATGTATCGCCTTCGCAGATTCGCCGGTTTGGCCTGCGGAACGGCAACATTGTCGCCGGTCAGATTCGCCCGCCCAAGGAGTCGGAAAAATATTTTGCTTTGCTAAGGGTGGAGGCGGTGAACTTTGAAGATCCGGAGACGCTGACCGAAAAGGTGGTGTTCGAGGATCTGACCCCGCTGCATCCGGAAGGGCGGTTGATTCTTGAGACCCGGGCGGAAGAAATCAATATGCGGATCGTCGATATTGTCACGCCCATCGGCAAGGGGCAGCGCGGCCTGATCGTCGCGCCGCCGCGCACCGGTAAAACGGTGCTGTTGCAAAAAATGGCCAATGCCATCAGCACCAATCATCCGGAAGTCAAGTTGATTATTCTGCTGATTGACGAACGTCCCGAAGAGGTGACGGAAATGGAACGGGCGACGGCGGACGACGTGGAAGTCATCAGTTCGACGTTTGATGAACCCGCCAGCCGGCACGTGCAGGTCGCCGAGATGGTTATCGAGAAAGCCAAACGCTTGGTGGAATACGGCCATGACGTGGTGATTCTGCTTGATTCAATCACCCGTCTGGCGCGGGCGTATAACACCGAAGTGCCTCATTCGGGCAAGATTCTGACCGGCGGTGTTGACGCCAACGCCTTGCAGAAACCCAAGAAGTTCTTCGGCGCTGCTCGTAATATCGAGGAAGGCGGTTCGCTGACGATTCTGGCGACGGCGCTGATCGAAACCGGCAGCAAGATGGACGAAGTGATTTTTGAGGAATTCAAAGGCACCGGCAACATGGAACTGCATCTGGACCGGCGACTGGTGGACCGCCGCACCTGGCCGGCGATTGACATCAGCCGTTCGGGAACCCGCAAGGAGGAATTGCTTATGGACCCGAAAGAACTGGAACTGGTCTATCGCCTGCGGCGCGTGCTCAGCGACATGAATCCGGTCGAAGCGGTCGAACTCCTCAAGAGCCGCCTGCAAAAAGTCCGCACCAACGCCGAATTCCTCATGACGATGAATTTGAGCTAAAATATTGTTTTGTCATGCTGAGTCCGCCAAAGGCGACGAAGTATCTCTCTTAATCACTAACTAGTATCTGTTGCGGAAGTTCTCGTAGCGACTCTGTCGTACCCGCGAAAGCGGGTATCCAGGTGAAAATACTGGATTCCTGCCTGCGCGGGAATGACAAAATGCGTTTTCCGCAACAGGAACTACCTAGTTTGAAAGTAGATATGATTCTCAAATTTTGCGCAGACAAAAACACCCGGATTGCTCCGAGTGTTATTGCTTTTGAACCGCCCGGAATGCTCAAGGGGCGGCGTATTCACGAAAACAAGCTTAAGTGATTATTTATAAATCACTTACGATGGCGAATTTTCCAGCGATTGCGTCTTTTTTTACTGCCGATCTTCCGGCGACGTCGCGGCTTGCCCATGAGTGCTCCTTAGGTCCTGTTACAATCGTTTTCCATAATTGACAAACCTTAATACTAAAGCAATTCCTGTTAAATGCAAGCCCCTTTATGGCGTCTTTCGTTGTGTCCAAAGCGGCAAAATCCCCTTATTGGGCGGGATAATTTCTGTCGGATTATTTCGATGGATCCGAGGAAGGAAATTCGACTCGCTAACCTTTGAAGATAGAAAATCCCCCTGATGAAGGAGACAGTATCTGTTTACGGAAGTAGCCGGGAAGCCATAACATCGGCTGGTGCTATGGACCTGTTTTCTGGCCGATTTTGAAGGCGTAAAGGAGGGCGGTATCCCCGGCCGCCTCCACGCGGTCGCCGGCGCGGTTAAAATCGGCCCAGGCGTGCAGGTCCCCGTCACGCACTGCGTCCGATAAACTGCGATCCCCGGGTGCAAGCACTACCAGAGTGCAAATAACGCCCGCGAAAAACCCCAACAACAACACGAAAATCGTCCCACAGAGTTTTCTCATACTGACTGCCCTCGTCGGCTGGGTCCTGGAAACAGCCGTCACTTAAAGATACGATATTTTGGCAGTATGGGCAAATAAAACGCGAGTTTGGGGAATATTTTTTATGAAATTATCGGACATGTCGGCCCATTCGCGCCGGTTCGGCCGATTATAACACTGATAATCTCGTTGTTATCGGACGTATAAAAGAGGAATTGTTTTTCCTGTTTATCAGGCGGCTTGCCTATTTTTTTTGGGATTCGGGAGATAAAGCAACGCCGTTATAGTTATTTTTCAAATTAGAATCATTAAGAGTGCCGTAGGGATCAAGGAGAAGTTCAAAAGTACCTTTGGCGTCACGCGCGAACACGAAAGCCCACATTTCTTTGGGGATTTCATAACGCAACGTTTGGCCCGCCGCAATGGGTGAAGCGACAAGGTGGGTGTCTTCCAGATTTTTATTTTTGTTAATCCTTAGTGTAAAGGCCAGGCGGCCGGTGGGAATGGCGTCAGGACCGGCATTGGTAATTTCGCACCAAAACGCGGCTGGTCGCCCTGGTTTGGTGGTGGAAAAGCCAACTTTGGAACAGGATACATCCGCTTGAGGAGCGGCAAGAATGCCTTTACATTCGCCCCCTTTGAGAAGGTCGGCAATTTGTTTTTGCAAAAGTTCGGCCATATTGGGAGCAAGGCCGACATGTACATCCTGAATAATACCATTTTTGCCGATAATGACCGTTTGAGGAATTCCGCTTACCCGATATTTTTGGCCTATTTCGGGATCATGGCCGATAGCAACCGGTAATTGTATCTGATTTTGTTGGAGAAATTCGTGAATTTGTTCATTTGTGTCTCGATCACTGATGTTAACGGCATAAACCGCAACGGAGTCTTTACCCCAGTTGTGCGCCAAACGGTTGAGGATAGGTAATCCTTGCCGGCACGGGCCGCACCAAGTCGCCCAAAAGTCCAGTATAACGATTTGTTTATCGCGATGACGGGAGATATCCAGGGTTTCCTGGTTATTTAGCATGGGCGCACTGAACAGAGGCGCCAGTTGTCCGGTCAAATGGTTGCTGCTTTCCGGCCAGGCGTCTTCGGGAAGAGTGGTCTTAAACAACGATTCATCAAGCTCGGTATCGAATGTCCAGTCATCAAATGTCCAGCGGGCAGCGGATTTTATCACACCGTCTTCGGGTTTGTCGGATGCCTGAAATTGAAGATTGACGGCAACCTGACGAAGAGTTTTTTCTTCATCGGCCTCGAACCAAAGATGAATAGGAATATTCTTAACCGTTAAGGTGAGATGGTGGCAATTCACGCCATTGATGGTTTCATCGTCCAGTTGCGCCCATTCCAGGGGTTGAATTTTAAGCATCTGCCATTGGGGAGAAGAAAGAATAAAATTGAGTAATGGAATATCTCCTATGACGGCGCGGTATTCAGAAGAATTCCATATCAGGTCGTTGGACACGGGTTCGGACGCGGAGAACTGACGGGTTAAAGGATTAAACATGACCACGCCTTCCGCACCGGACCAAAGACTAGCGCCGTTGGAATTGACCAGGGCCAGACGATTGGGTCGGCGAGCCGTCAGCGTAAAAGAATTTTGCGCCACGATCTGGATGGAATCGTGAGTGAGGTTTTCAAAATCGGTTACGCGGCAGGAATAACTTTTATAGGACCGCAGCCGACGGATAAATTTATCCACCAACTGTTGAGCGCGTAAAGATTCGCGCGAGAATGGGGCATTGGCGGGAGATTGCCCTTGAGGCGGGTTATCGGTCGGAGTCGGGAGCAAATCACTGAATGAAGACGGGCTTTGGTTATCGGGTTGAGCCGGGGCGTTGGGGTCGGTCGTTCGGGCGGACCTGTTCTCCGGGGGTGGCGTTTGTGAACGATGCGACTGTCCCCCGGCCATTTTTTGGCCAATACTCCCCAAAAGCATAATTATGACGATTATTTTAAGCCGCCAACCTTGCTGCACGGGAATTTCCTCCACAATTTCGGTGTAAATCTTTATATATAAATACTTTACAGGATAACAAGGCCGTTGGGCAAGATAAATTTTGAGGTTTTAATGGATGCAAGGGCGGTTGTCAGAGGATTTCGGGCCTTTATCGTTTGATTTGTTGACAGTATTTGCCGATTAAGGTAGTGTTAGGCGTGGTTTGGAAAAACACTTTTTGATGGATGGAGGTTAGCCAATGCCCGTCCAGGACTGGTCAGAAGATATTGTCGTAGTGGACCTGCTGAATGATCCGGAGCTCACCGATGAGTTGACGTCCCTGACGGAGCGTCTGGAGCGGGAAGCGAAGGATGTGGTGTTGAATTTCAGCCAGGTGAAATTTTTGAATTCATCGAATATTTCACGATTGCTGAAGCTGCGGAAGATTCTCATCGACCGAGAACGGCGGCTGTACCTTTGTCAGATTCCCATACAGGTGTGGGGCGTGTTTCTGTTGACGGGATTAGACACGTTATTCGACGTTGCGGAAGACACGGCGACCGCTTTGGCGTCGTTGCAAATGAAGTGAGGTTTTGCTGCGCCAATAAAAAACCCGGCCGAAACAACCGGCCGGGTAGCATCGCAAGAATGGGCGAGCCAACTTACATTCCTGCGCGCCTATCTATTGCGAAAACCTTCGTAAGCTTCCGCGTTTCATTTCCACTCGATTGTATGCAACCACAAGCAGCCAAGTCCAGCCAATCCAGATAATTTTTTTTAGCTATTTGCTTGACAAACCCGCCAAAACCTCGATTTATAGGACGTATGACTTCTTCCAGAACGCCAAAAGCGGTATATAATCATTCCCGCCGATTCGGGGGGAATCGGCTGGTGTATCCGGTGCTTTCACGTCGGAGTCGGGGAGTGAGCGTGGGAGTCAATCTTAATCCCGACCAGCAGTGTAATTTCAATTGCCGTTATTGCCAGGTTCATCGCATGTTCGCTAGTGCAAAGGTTTCTCTTTTGACGGGTGAGGAGTTCGAACGCACTTTACGCCGGGAGCTATACGACGTGTTAACGCTGGCGACAAGCGGGGAGTTGTTTTCCTTTTCGGCCTTTGAGGATGTCGCCCCGGCGTTAAGACGGGTGAATGACATCGCTTTAAGCGGTGACGGGGAACCTACGGCGGCGAAGGAATTTTTACCGACGTGCCGTATCTGCGCGGAGGTGAAAAAGGAATTGACATTGACGCAGGTGAAGCTGGTGTTGCTCACCAACGCGTCGCTGTTGGACCAGCCGGAGGTGCAGGAGGGATTGGCGGTTCTCGACGCCCACCAAGGGGAAATTTGGGCCAAGCTCGATGCAGGGACGGAGGACTATTATCGTTACGTAAATCGTTCAGCGATACCCTTTGAGCGGATATTAAATAATCTTGCAGCAGCGGCCCGACAACGACCCATCATAATTCAAACGCTGTTGGCGAATATGGAAGGAAAGGGGCCGGACGCCGGGGAACTGGCGGCGTATCAAGAGCGTTTGCGGGAATTACTCAATAAAGGCGGAAGCATAAAAGAAATTCATTTGCTTACCGTCGCCCGACCGCCGGCGGAAAATAACGTTTCTGCATTACCGCAGACCATGTTGGAGCAGGTCGCTTATGAAATTCAAACAGGGTTAAACCTTCCCGTTTATATCTTTCCCGGTTGATTTCAGAAACAGGGAATAAACCGGCAATTGTTACAATGCGTTCAGAGGAGTTTCGCAGAAATACTCTTCAAGCAGATGGTTGCAGGTTGATTCGTCAAGCGCGCCGTTGTCAATAAGGATACGACTGAGGGAGGGAAATCCCTTTTTCTGCAGATCGAGCAAGTTTTGAAGTTCATCCTCGGTAAGGTAACCCAGTTCAATGGCGATTTCGCCAAAAAGTTTACCGGAATCAACCTGATTGTCGAGAATCTTGAAAACCTGGCGAACGGTGAGTTTTTTCTCCCGCAGAGCGATTTGACCGATGGGGATTTTTTGGTTCTGTTGGATATTTAAAGCTTCAAAGACGGTTTGTTCTTCAACGACGCCTTTGCGGATCAGGAAAATGCCGAAACGGTCGATAGCCATGATAATATTTCCCTTTTAGTATCATAATCTACTATACAAAACCCAAAAAAGCAAAAAGTCCCGACATTTACCCACGCTTAGAATCGACAATTAATAACAAGTACTTTAGGATTTTTCGGAATAGAGGATATTATTCGGACCTGGCCTTGGAATCCCGCTTGTTATATAAAGCGGGCAAGACGAGAAAGTTGGATAAATCGAATAAATATGAAAGAAAAGGGAAAAATACGCGACATGGATATGGATTTTTACACATTTGAGTTGTATAGGACAAGAGCCGATAATAGGATTAGGCGGCTAATTTCTTTTTTTGTAATTGGTTAGGAGCATATCCGCAAAGGCGCCGGCGATGGAAAATACTATCAAAAGAAGGGCATTAGTTGTAATATTGGGATGTTTGGGGGTGATACCGGCGGTCGGTTCGACCGTCAGTGACGCCGTGCGGGTGGAGGGGATGTGGAAGGAACCGCTAGGGCCCCATTCGGCCAAATACCTTTATGATCCGGGGGTAGGGGAGGTATGGCTCAAAGCGAAATATTCGTCAGCGGTATTTTCTGGAGATATTTATAATTTGGTGCCGCAAAATCTAGACCGCCAGGAGGTTCTGGAATTCAGTTATAAATCGGGCGGAACGTACGTTACGGACAATCGCGGGCAAACGGTGCTCAAGCATCATTTCACCTGGCCGCTTTTTGGCGGTTGGCGTGACGCCTGGTGGCGGGCCAAGGTGCGGACGTGGAAGGTGCGTTACGAGATTTGCGCCGACGATGTCGGCGCTCTGGCGTCTATCCCGGCGGAGATTCAAAGCGAATACCTGGCCGACGAATATCCGTTTTACCCGAACGACGCCACCGTGGTCGCGGCGCGGGACGCGGCGCTCAATGGCGAGACACACCCGTTAATGATGGCGCATTTGTTGTTTGATTATATTCAAAGCGTATTATATTACAATAATGACGGCAGTTGGGACGACGCTCCAACGGTGCTGAACCAGGGACACGGCAGTTGTTCGGAATATGCCTATGCTTATGTGGCGGTGTGCCGTTCGGCGGGGATTCCGGCGCGCTTATGCGGTGCGATGGTGCGGCGGGGCGACGTGGATCCGCCGCCGGGAACGGACCTTCCTTTCGTAGATGATCCTCACCACCGCTGGGCGGAAATCTATTTGCCCAACATAGGGTGGATTTACTGTGAGGTGCAAGGCGGGACATGGGGCTATTTACCGGACAAATACGTGATAACCTCACAGACATCAGGGGAATCGGATTTAATGGGGATGCGTTATGATTCCCAATGCAGTATTGTTTATACGGATAAAGAACGTATCGCCACCTGGTGGCCGAATCCCGATAGTTTTTATGCGTTGAGCCTGCCGGTTGAGGACATGTTGTGGGAAAATCAATCCACCGTGCGGGTTAATTGGACCGTAACGGGTGAGGATACTTCAGGTTCGTTGGTGATCCAGCTTCTCAAACTCGGGCAAGTCATCTGGTCCGCATCAGGCGTGGCCGTAACGCAGGGTTACTATAATATTCCTGTTAGTTTGGTCCCCGGCGGGCCGTATTACGCCGTACAGGTTTATCGTAGCGACAACGTGGCCCTGGCAGGGTATCTGGAAGGCATTCAGATACGCAGCAACAGCGACGGCGACCATCTGGCCGACGATTGGGAAATCCAATACTTCGGCAATTTAGCCCAGAACGACGCCGGCGATCCTGATGGAGACAACGCCAATAATCAATGCGAATATTGGGGCGGAACGAACCCGGCCGTTGCGGATGTTTACGCCAGTGATTATCCGGAGGCGGAAACCGAAGCGGGTTTTGGCGTGGTGAGAGCCAATGCGTCAGGTGTTGATGGGGCCGGACTGGTGGTGAATGGCGTTACGTTCGGGAAAGGCTACGGGGCGCATGCCGATTCACTCGTGGCGTTTCAGGCGCCGGATTTCGCGGATACTTTTCGTGTGTTGTGGGGTTTGGAGGATCGTTGTGGCGGACGGGCGTCGTTTACATGTTACCACAACGGAGCGTTAGTTTTTAATGGGCCGCGGATGACGAAAAGTACGGGAGCGCTGCAAGCGCCGGGTTATCTTGAATTTCCGGTAACGCCGGGCGACCGCGTCGAATTGAAGACATATAGTTTTTTCAATCTATCGAGCGATTATACCTGTTGGTTACAACCGGCGTTTAGCCGGACGGTGCGCATCGCCGGCGACGCCACCTGGGATGAGATGGTTGATATATATGACGTGAGTGCATTGTCGAGCGTGTGGTTGTCAAATAATTGTGGAGCGTGTATGGGGGTGGATGTGAGCGAAGATGGTTCCGTAGATGTTGAGGATTTGGCGCAGGTTGCGGGCGCCTGGCTGGGAGTCGGAGTTCCTCCTTTGCGAGCGGGCAGGCCGATTCCGGCGGATGGGGCGCTGTACGTCGATCCTGCTGCGCTATTAAGCTGGTGCGAGAGCAACCGCGCGACGGTCTTTCGATTATATTTCGGCGCCAGCGAAGCAGCGGTGGCGGCGGCGACGCCCGGCTCACCGCCGGACAAGGGTGAATTTACCGAACCGGGTTGGAATCCCGGCGGCCTGGCGACGGGGACCTGGTATTACTGGCGCGTGGACAAAACCGTCGATGGCGTGACGACGCCGGGTATGGTGTGGCGATTTCACACATGGCTGGAGCCGGGCCTGGTGCATTGGTATAAATTTGATGAAGGGACGGGTCATCTCGCCAACGACAGCGCCGGGGATGCGCCGGGATGCGTCGATGGCGGGCAGGCGACATGGACAACGGGTCATGTGGGTTCGGCGTTGTTGCTGGACGGCGTGAACGACGCCGTGCGGCTGCCGTTCCGAATTAACCAAACCTCGTCCACCCCGGGCGCTACTCTGTGTGCATGGGTTTATCCATCAAGTACGTCATCGGGAAGACATGAAGTCATTTCCAGTGATGATGGCGGTTGGGACTGGTCGATCATGCGGGAAGGCGGGCAGTGGTATGTGTTTACCGGCGGCGGGATGTACACGGCATCCGGATTTACGGTAGGCGTGAATCAATGGCAGTTTCTGGCCGCATCGTTTTATCCGACGGGCGTTCGCTTTTTCAAAAATACCACATCGACATGGATATCAAACATCGCCATGGAAAACGGCTCCAATCCATTGAGTATAGGCGATAATCCGGTGGACGACTGGCAGGAATACTTCGATGGACGGGTGGATGGCGTGCGAGTTTATGATCGACCGCTGAATACGACGCAAGTGCAAGCAATTTATGCCCAGGGCCAATAATCGCCCAATAGCGTATATTAACTGAATAGTGCTTCGACAAAGGCTTCCGGGTCGAAAGGTTCGATGTCGACGGGTTTTTCGCCCAGTCCGATAAATTTTACGGGCAGCTTGATCTGGTTGCGGATGGCGATGACGATGCCGCCTTTGGCCGTGCCGTCCAGTTTGGCCAGCATGATGCCCGTCACATTCACCGCTTCGGTGAACATCTTGGCCTGATTGATGGCGTTTTGTCCCGTCGTTGCGTCAAGCACCTGGATGACTTCGTGGGGCGCTCCTTCGATTTTGCGGGCAACGACATCGCGAATTTTCACCAGTTCGCGCATCAGGTTGTCCTGCGTGTGCAGTCGTCCGGCCGTGTCAATCAGCAGTACGTCTGCGCTACGCGCCACGGCGGCTTCGCATGCATCGTACGCCACGGCCGCCGGATCGCTGCCCTGCTGATGTTTAACGATCTGTACGTTTGTTCGTTGGCTCCAGATGGTTAATTGCTCCACGGCCGCAGCGCGAAACGTATCGCACGCGCCCAGCACTACTTTTTTGCCCTGGCCGCTCAAATACTGCGCCAGCTTGGCCACGCTGGTGGTTTTGCCCGAGCCGTTCACACCGGTGACCATAATTACCGTCGGCCCCGATGGGGCGAAATGCAGTTGCCG
>JAFGBA010000052.1 GCA_016933395.1 Sedimentisphaerales bacterium
GGGATTATCTGAGTCAGGCGGATGGATCCTATAAGATAATAAAAGTCGAGAGGCGTGTATAAAGGTTATTCAAGATGGTGTTTTGCGGAATTGATATCGGTTCAACCAATGCCAAAGGAATTCTTCTGGACCAGAAAGGTGATATTCTGTCGCGCATCAGCATTCCCAATCCCAGTCCGACAAAAAAAGTATTTTGGTATGATTACTTTGCTTTTATAATGAATCATTTTAGTCTTCAAGATATCAGCAATCATAATTCAATCTATTGCAGTATTACCAGTCAGGGGGGCAGCTTTGTATTGGTGGATGACAGATTCCAACCAGTCAGTCCCATGTACTTATGGACAGAGGCGCATCCCGGCCAACCCTATGCAGACACTTACATGAAAGAACATAACCAGGATGAGTTTTATCGCCTAACCGGCTGGCAGGTCAGGGGATGGCTGCCAATTTTCAAACTCAAGGGGATTGATAAGGGTTCTTTCCGCAAGGTCGCATTGGTTCCAGACTTCATCTACGCCCAGATGACCGGAAAATTGATGACCGATATAACCAACGCCCAGATGACCGGATTTTGTAATTTCGAAAACAAGTGCTGGAGCTCGCCTCTGATGCTATGGGCGGGAGTGGATGCGGCGCGGCTTCCCGAGATCTGCGATGCGACTCAGACGGTATTTCCCAATGTACGGACCGCTTGGGGCTCTTTAAATCTGGTAACCAGTTCGCATGACCAATATGCCGCCATGAACGCCGTGGGCCTGGAGTCGGATAAGGATATTATGTTGGCCAGCGGAACGGCCTGGGTTATCAACAGTCGACGAAGCCGGCCGGTATATGATATGGAAACGAATAAGCTTCATCCGGGCCGTGATGTCGCAACGAAATATTATGGTAATATTTCAGTTATCGGCCGCCTGGGAGAAGGATTCCACGATTTTCTATGTCGATTAGGAGTCAACTACACGCAACTGGCTGCGATGGAAGACGAGATGTTGTCGATGGTATTGCCCGATAAGGCGTTTGGTGCCTCTGAGTATGACACTCAGCCTTCCAAGCCAGTGGCAATTAAGGGATATATGAAGTGGATGGCGGAGGTGGTCAGAAATGATTTGGATCGGTACGGTTTTATAGATGGCCTGGAACACATTGTGTTAACCGGAGGAGCCGCGATCAGCAGAGTATTGCCGCAGGTCTTGGCTGATGTATGCGGGATTGGGGTAAAGGCAATTGTGTTTCCTGAGCTGACGGCCTATGGGGCCGCCAAACACGCCGCACAGGCGGCCGGTGTAAAATTTGAAAAGCAACTTGAGGATATTGCCAAAACTCGGAAGTTTCTACCCGCCACTCGACGGGCAATATAGTTAAATAGCAAAAAATGAATCCCTGGCAATGAGTCGCATGATGAGTAATAAAATATTAAAAGTCGGTATTTTACCAGGAATGGCAGACCTTTATAACAGGTTATTCAGTCCGGCAATCATCGATGAACTGAAGGCATTCATTGCTGATATTCCAAGTTCGATCAAGTCCCAACGTCTCGCGTTTGAGGTCGGCATGCTGTCTTCCACCAAGGAGCAAATGAAGGCGGAAGCAACTCGGCTGGCCCAAAAAGACATCGATCTGATCGTGGTCGCACTGGCTCCGTATTGTCCCAGCGGCGCGGTTGTGCCGGCAGTATTGGAAAGCAAGATACCGGTGCTTTTGTGGCCTGTCCAGACGGTCTATGATTTTGTGCCCGAACAGATCGCGGCAGGGCAGATTCGCCTTAGTCACGGCGTTCACGCGGTGCAGGATATTGCCAATGTGTTGCATAGGCGAAAAAAAAACTTCGGCGTCATACACGGCCATTTTAGGGAAGACGGATTTTGCCGGATATTCGAGGAATGGGCCGAGGCGGCAAGGATATATACGGCCTTTGCGAATTCCAACCCTGTTCAGATAGGCGGTCATTTCGAGGATATGCTGGATTTACAGATTTCCGATGCACCATTTCTCGCCGCCAGCGGCATTAAGATGACTTCTTTTCATTTGTCCGAGGTGGAAGCGGAACTTAAAAAAGTCGATGACACCGAGATTACTGCGCTGGTCGGTCAGTATAAAAATGAGTTTGCGATTGCGCCCGATGTGACGGATGCCGTGCTGGCGACAACGGCGAGGGGAGAACTTGCCGTTCGAACTCTGATGAAGAGGGTCGATGCAAAGGCTTGCGGCGTCAATTTTCAGACACTGTGCAATACTCCGGCCATAGGCGATGCTATGCATGTTGCGGCGTCGCGGTTGATGGCTGAGGGTATGGGGTATGCCGGTGAGGGGGATTGGGTTACCGCGGCATTTATCCATGCCATGCATTCGGCGTTAGGCATAGCAAGTTTCACCGAAATTTTTTCTGTGGATTATAAAAATAATCGGGTGCTGCTCAAGCACTGGGGCGAAGGGAATCCTCAAATGGCACGAAATAAAGCCGAGATCATTAAAAGCGCGCTTAATGATCGTAACAAGGCCGAATTCTGTATAGTGAGCATGCAATATCGTCCTGGACCGGCGACTTTGGTCAACTTAAATGTGGATTCTCAAGGCGGGGGGCAACTGATCAGCCTTTACGGTGAAATTACCGACGACCTGATCTTGAAATCTACCGGCCCACGGGCAATGTTCAAGCCTGAAGGCGCCGATATCCACAGCATTTTGGATACCTATGCCTACAGCGGCGGCAGCCATCATTTGGTGCTTGTAGACGGATGCGCCAAAGGGGTGTTGTCGAAACTGGCGACATTAACCGGCTGGAGCTATACATCGGTGTAAAGACCAGAGACAATTTATAAAAAACGAAATTTTTTACGCGAAATAGGTGTTTCAAACGATTCGTCAACAGCTTTTCCATAAAGGCGAAGTGTTGATTGATGAATTGATCAGACCGTTCGACATCACCGGAGTAATCTACCATGCAGACATTGTTTGAAATTAAAGACGTAGATAGAAGGGTTTACCAAGAACAGCTTGAAGCGTTTTTGCCTGATAATATCATTGATATCCATGCGCATGTATGGCTGCGCCATTTTAGAATGCAATCGCCCCAGACGCCAAAGCGAACCGTGTCATGGCCATCACGGGTAGCCAACGACAATTCCCTTGAAGATTTACTGGAAACGTACAAGCTGATGTTTCCCGGTAAAAAGGTCACGCCGCTGATCTTTACCACCCTCAAACCCGGCGACAAAATTGAAGAGGCCAACGCCTATATAAGCGATTGCTCCTTTCGCACCGGGGTTCCGGGGCTGATTTGGGCTTGTCCCTGGTGGTCAGCGGAAGAATTGGAGACCAAGATTGGCAACGGCGGTTTTCTCGGCGCAAAGGTCTATCTGACCTTTTCGCCTGAATACATCCCCCAAAATGAGCTTCGGATTTATGATTTTCTGCCGCACCATCAGCTTGAGGTATTAGACCGGCTTGGTTTGATTGTCATGCTCCACATTCCGCGCAAAGATCGACTCAAGGACCCGGTCAACCAACAGCAACTATTGGAAATTCACAACCGATATAAAAATCTCAAGGTGATCATTGCCCACGTTGGTCGGGCGTATTGCAACCATGACCTCGGTAACGCCTTCGAGGTACTTAAAAACGCCAACCGGCTGCTGTACGATTTTTCGGCCAACACCAATAGTTGGATATTTGAGCAGTTGATTAAAGCGGTCGGCCCTAAACGCATTTTGTTCGGCAGCGATTTACCGATCCTGAGAATGCGCATGAAGCGTATCGAAAAAGACGGCATTTATGTTAATATTGTTCCCAAGGGACTCTACGGCGACGTCACTGGCGACAAGAATATGGCCGAGATTGAGGGCGAGGAGGCGGACAAGCTGACGTTCTTCATGTATGAAGAACTGGCGGCGTTTCGCAAGGCCGCCGAAGCAACGGCCCTGAGTCGAAATGACATTATGGACATTTTCTTCAACAATGCTGTCACGCTGATTAAAACCGTCGCTCCCAACAGGACGTTCAGATTTGAATAACGGTTACGGCTCAAGGCCGAGGACATGCCACAGGAAACATCCTGTCAAATAAAGGGATATAATGGAAGACTTAAATACTTTTTCGTTGAACGTATGGGATTATCTGGCCTTCTGCGGTTATTTTTTGGTGCTATGTTTAATCGGCTGGTGGGCCGGTCGTCGCGAGAAAAGCGGACCTGAGGATTACTTCCTGGCCGGTCGAACGCTTCCCTGGTATGTTGTCGGCACCTCCTTCATCGCCTCCAACATCAGCACCGAACACTTTATCGGGATGATTGGCGCCGCCTTTGTATTCGGTGTTTCTGTGTCCATGGCCGAGTGGGCCAATATTATGACATTCAGCATATTAATATGGTTCTTCATTCCTTTTCTTCTGGCCACAAGGGTGTTTACAATACCGGAATTTTTGAATCAAAGATATAATTCGACCATTCGCTATTTCTTCGCAGTTGTCACCATCATCAGCAACGTCGTGGCGTTTATGGCGGCAGTGCTTTACGGCGGCGGTTTGGCCCTGCAAGCCCTTTTCGGCTGGAATTTATGGTTTTCGATTATTGCCCTTGGTGTTGTCGCCGGAAGCTGGGCTATTTATGGAGGATTGCGTTCGGTTGCGTGGACCGATTGCTTTACGGTTGTGGTGATGATTGTCGGCGGAATCATGGTGACAATACTGGGGTTATATGTACTTTCAGGCGACGAGCATTCCTTAATAGAAGGATTCAAAATTATGGTTGAACGCAATCAGGCCGAAACCGGCATCTGGAAGGAGGTTGTTGACCAACACGCTTGGGACCTGGCCAAGGTAAGCGATTACAACCGATTATCGGTTATACAACCGATTACCCACCAGATAAATCCCTGGCCGGGCATATTCTTTGGCTGGCTGGCGGTGGGTATCTGGTATAATGTGATTAATCAATTTATGATCCAGCGTGTTTTGGGTGCAAAAAACGGTTATCATGCCCGAATGGGGATTGTGTTGGCCGGCTATATGAAAGTATTTATGCCGTTCATCGTTGTTTTGCCCGGCCTTATTCTGTTTGCCAGATATCCGGAGGTGATGCAGCTACCCTATAATGAAATTCGTCCGGAAGCCGACAAAGGATACGTGAACATGCTACAGGAGTTGATGCCGATGGGTTTGCGGGGATTGTTTCTCGCGGCGCTGTTCGGTGCGATTCAATCGACAATTAATTCCGTATTGAATTCCACGGCAACCATTTTCACATGGGACATTTATAAACAATTCATAAATAAGGCGGCGACCGATAAAACACTGGTGCGCGTCGGGGTCTGGGCTTCTGTGATATTTCTGGTTTTATCTATATTGCTGGGCCGTTCCATTGAGTTTATCGGAGGGAGTCTGTTTGTGTATATCCAGACACTGTACGCATTTTTCGCGCCGCCTTTTGCGGCAATATTTCTGCTGGGGATACTCTTTAGGCGCATTAACGGGAAAGGCGCGGTAGCGACTGTTATGTCGGGCTTCCTCTTTGGTATTGCGGTGAAACTTTATATTCAGTTCTGGCCGGATTCTTATCTCTGGATAGAGCCATATTCCATACAGGCTATAATCAATTGGGTCTTCTGCGTGATAATATGTGTCACGGTTTCGCTTATGACCGCTCCGCCCGATCCCCAAAGGGTAACCGACAACCTGACGATCAACTGGAAAAAAATCAATATCTTCAAGGGGCTCGGCAATCACTGGTATACGAGCGTTATTCTATGGTGGTCAATCTTTGCGTTTATTATTATCGGATTGGTCATCTTACTGTCAGGACGATTTGTTTAAGTA